>JARCRW010000001.1 GCA_029850515.1 Nitrosotalea sp.
ATGATGGTTGGAATTTTTGTTGGACTGTGTGCCGGTTTTGTCACGGACTTGATAGTAACTTTTGGAGGAGCCTAAGCCTGTGAATTCTGTTAAAATTGCACTCATCACACTGACAGGCATGTACATGGTTGTATCACTGCCATGCCAATGATCACATATTGGATGGCATACTATCAATGTATACTGTAGTACCGTGATCTAGTACCGGACTCTAATTGCCTGCACTGTTTCTGTAAACCTTTGCAGCTCTTCGTAAAACTGGATTCCCTTTTCAGTAATGATGAAAAAATTGCTTCTCTTGTCAGGCCTTGCCTCCATCAGTCCAAAGTCTATGAGTTTCTGGCACTTGTCTGTTGCAGCATAGTGCGATAGGTTGGCCCTTCTTGCTATGGTGGTAATTATGGCTCCCTGTCTGCCGCACTCTTTTGCAACCTGTAATACATCTGAAATCATTCCAAGCTCTGAACGGTATGGTTGCCTTGACATACTTTCACATGAACATCTGATTAATAAAAAATTGTGACACTTTGTTCCTTAACAATGTTAATTGAGAAAGTGATAAAATTACATGCAATTCAGACCAAATCTAAAATACTAGTTTGTCTATACCATGTGCGAATATGGTCTATGTTGTATCAATATTGGGTCACGTCATTGCCTTGTGCACGGGAACTCTGCACCCCTAAGTTTTTTGACTAGTTTTTTGGTTTTTTACACCTGATTTTATCATGTAGATCTTGGCGATATAATCACGGTGCAGTATAGTTGGCATAGGTACCTGCCACAAATGTATCAAGCGTGTTGTTATCCATGTTGGCTGCAGTCGTGTAGACACTTTCTGGAAAGAGTCTGTATGTGTCATTGTTCTGTATTACAGAAACCATTGGTGTTACTGGCTGGTCTGTCTGGAAATCTTCTGGTACCATGTTGTACAAATCACATGTATTCAAAAATCTCATGTACTTGGTACCAAAGTCTACAAAGCAAGTTGTCTCTAGGTTCCACTGTGCAACTTTGCCAAGAAATACTGTATAGTTTCCTGTCTGGATTGGCAGGCCGGTTATGGTTCTAGTTACTACTGGTGCGGTCTGCTTTGGCATGACTGTAAATGTAGAATTTGTAACAGTCCTTGCATAGCCGTCCTTTGCTGCAGTCGCTACAACTTCATAAATTCCATGGGTCGAGGGTATGGCTGATTGGTATTTGAAACTGCCATTATCATCTGTAGTTGTGGTTACTATGACAGTTCCATATTCTATCAACACATTTGCATTTGCAATTGGCTTGTAGGCCTGATCATCTACGGTACCAACTATTGTTGGAAATCCGCCCTCTGTTATTGGATTGGTTTCTGCCCTTACTGATACTATCATCTGGTTGGCCAATATGGACTCGGAGGAATGGACACTTGACATTGCAACTGTAAAGCCTATCAGCAAGGTGCAAACTGTAAAAATGATATGCCTGTTCAACTTTTGGTACTTTATTTTTTAATTGTTATTTGATGACACCTAATTTTTTTCTCTAACCTGTCAAGTAATTGTCAACCGGATTTTTTTTGAGATATTTTATAAATTTTTCAAACATTTACTTTATTGATGTGTTTTTTTCTGCGAATTGCATATGTTACTATGATAGCTATAACAATTGCGGCAATTGATATGTATAGACTGATGCTACCGCTAAATATGGCCTCTATGCTATTTTGTGGAACTATCCTGTAAATTGTCCCATCTGTCAAAGATGTTATGTATAACATCCCATCAGGTCCTGTTACCACATCACTGATGCAACCAAACCCTGTTGCAAACACTATTTCCTTCATAGAGTCTCCAATGTTTACTTCCTTGTCGGCAAGCTCTGGACTATTGAAGACAAACCCGTCTCTGTTCTGGTTTAGCTGAAATCGGTACACGTTTCCATTGTTACAGTCTCCTACAAACACACTGTCCTTGTATTTTCCAAACCCCTGTGGGGATGTAAATGCAATGCCTGTTGGCGCTACGGTTTTTTGCCAGCTAAACTGGGGATCGTGATACGTATATCCGGGATATGATGGGATCATTGCAATCTGGGTCTTGTTTGCAGGACCTGCTACAACATCCCATCCGCTGTTAAATCCAGGGGGGACAAGATTTACTTCATCTCCCCAGTCTGGGCCGTTTTCTGTATCCCACAGGTTTCCTGTGACAGGATCAATTGCAAGTCCAAAACTGTTTCTTATTCCAATTGCATAGTACGGGCCTGGCGGAACAAGCCTGAATATGACTGATGTGTCATCGGGCTCTCCAGTTGCATGGTTTTGTAGTTTTCCAAACCTGCCTGCATCTCCTACCACCAAATATACCGAACCATTCTTGGATGTGACCATGGCGCCGCCGTTGTGATACGTCTGGGTTTGTGGCAGGTCTTTTACAAGTGTCTTGTTTACAAGTTCCTGTCCATTCCAGTCATAACTGTAGACACGTTTTCCAAGTGCATGTCCTCCCATCTTGTCTGATGCTGTAAAATACAGGTAGACCTTGTTTCCAACTGTCGTTATGCCAAGCATTCCCTGCTCTCCAGTACTTGTGACATTTTCTTGCAATACTGGCTTGTCTTGCAAGATTCCATTTCTGAACAAGTGTACCTGTCCGGAAACTTTTGATAAAACTAGAATATCGTTTCCCTCAAATGCCATTGTGGTTGGGCTGCAACAAATGCCTGTAACATAAGGCTGGATTACAAATCCAGTGTCATTCATTACTGGCTCGGCATATGATGGCAATATTGCAACACCTGAGAATATGAAAATAGAAATCAGCCAAAACTTCAAATTGTTTTCTAATAAAAATACTATTTTATAAATACATTAGGAACAATGTTCCCAATGTTATAACGTAATCTATGAAATTTTTTTGTATCTCTATTGACTATATGGTCTTTCCTGCAGTGTGAGTGTTACATCCATGTTCTTGCCATCTCGAACTATGTGCACAATCATCTTGTCACCTGCAGACTTGTTGTCTTGCAAATAATTCAAAAGGTCTTCTAGCTTTGATACTGGATTGTTGTCTACTCCCACTATGATGTCTCCACCGTACTTGTACTTGATTCCGTCTATTGTTTTTGTCTGGTTTGATGCATGCAAGCCTGCCTTGGATGCTGGGCTGTCTGATACTATGTTTTCAATTAAAAAGCCAGAATGTGTTCCAAGCCCCAAACTGTCTGCCAGGTCTGGGTCAAGTGTAATTCCGGATATGCCAAGCCATGGGTGCTTGTAGTGCCCTGATTGTATGAGTGCTGGTACAATTCTTTTCATGGTGTTCGATGGTATGGCAAAACCTACTCCTGAAAACTCTCCAGTATCAGTTTGGATTGCAGTGTTGATTCCTATTACCTCGCCGCGGTCATTCAAAAGTGGACCGCCTGAATTTCCTGGATTTATTGCGGCATCTGTCTGGATTACGTTTGGAATGGAAAATGACTGGAGATTTGGAGGGTTTAGAATTCTTCCTAGCTGGCTTACAATTCCAGATGTCATTGAACCGCTCAAGCCAAATGGGCTTCCAATAGCTGTAACGGCGTCTCCTATGCGAAGCTTTGACGAGTCCCCTAGTGGCAGTGGGTGCAATGTCTGCGAGTCTGCATTCACCTTGATTACTGCCAAGTCTGCATACACGTCAGTGCCACTGACGTTGGCTGAATATGATTCGCCATCATGAAACACAACTCGTATCTTTTGATAATCGGCTACAACGTGATTGCTTGTAATGATATGTCCTCCAAGATCATAGACTATTCCTGAGCCAATTGCTCTGTCTGAAGAATTGTCACCTGTCTTGCGAACTATTATCTGCACAACGCCGTCTTGTGATTTTGCAAAAAGATCTGCAAGACTTAGTTGAGATCCCGGACTTGACTGGACGAGACTTCCTAGAATAGAAGTTTGTTGTGTAGAGTCTGTTTTTTGTTGCTCAAATACGAATGCAAATACTAGAACCAGTACAATGATTCCATATGCTCCACCTAAAACTGCTGTAGTCTTGTCCAAGCACATGAACTATTCTAGGTTGCTGTATAATCCTTACTCACAAGCTGATTGGATTCTGTACTGTCTCTGAGATTGAATATGTTCTTCCTCTCCAGGTTACTGCATTGTTTTTCTTTGCATGCAAAATTCCAATTGCAAATCCTGACACAATTACTGCACTACCTAGTGGAGCAAACAACGCATGTCGAAATCCAAGACCCAATCCCTTTTTTGCATCTATCGCACTTCCAATGTAGACCAACGCCGATGCAAGTGATGATGCTCCAAGCAATACCTCAAAAGATGTGGAGGTGTTTGCATAAAGTGCCGAGTAGACAAGAACTGGAAACGGCACAAACAAAAGGAAAAGCACCGCAAAAAATATTCCTATTGCCATCTTGCTTGACTGGATGTACAGCGGAATCATCAATCTCTTGAGGGCATGCCACAGTGTGGTCCTGTCTCTTGCCCACACTGCCTCAACTAGGTGCTCGCCTCGCACCATCTTTAGCTTAAATCCCTGTTCCTTTACTTTTTTTCCTAGCGCCCCGTCTTCTACAATTTCGCTTTTTACGCTTTCATGTGTTCCAACGGATTCGTATGTTTTTCTTTTTATGATGAAAAAACTTCCAAAAAAATATCCTGTCTTTTTGGAAGGATCGTTTACTCTCAGTGCTGAAAATCTTGTATGAAGAAATGTCGATAAAACTGGCAGCGTTATTTTTGTCCACCAGTCAAGGCAAAGCATCTTTGGAACAACTGTGAGTGCATCCAGTCCTTCACTCAAGAGGTGGTCTACTGCAAGTGAGACTGTCTTTTTTGTGTGGATTGTATCGGCATCTGTAAATAATAGCAACTCTCCTGATGATGCCTTGAAACCCTCGATGCATGCCCAATTTTTTCCAATCCATTTTTCTGGCTTGGGCGCTGCCTGTACATGCACCACCTTGGAGTTTTTCTTTGCAATTTTTTTGATTATCTCACCAGTACTGTCATCTGACATGTCATCAATAACCACTATCTCGTAATTTTCATAATCTTGGTCTAACAAGGAGTTGACGCATTTTTCAATAAACATCTCTTCGTTTCTTGCAGGAAGGATGACTGACACCTTTGGCATGTGGTGAGGCTTGGAATTGTACCTGTCAAGAAATGGCGAGTCGCGAAATGTAATCCACATTGACCTTATCAAAAATATCCATGCAACGGAAACACTCAGCAAAATAGCTGCAAGAAGATAATTTGTTACATCTACTAGAAACATCTTTGTTATCTCTGGGCTTCTTGCTTGATGCTATCAAGAGCTTGTTCTGAACCGCTTTGGATGTGTTTTTTTATCATTCCTGTAAACATTCCCATCATACCTGCTAGCTTCATGTCCCAAAGAACATCAAGTCTTGTCTTGTTGTCGGCCTGGGCAAGTGTGAGTGTCTTTGTTCCCTCGATTACTCCCTTTGTAAACTGGATCTGGATCTTTTCTTTTGGATATAGTGTTACGGTCTGCATGCATTTTGAATCCTTGAATGCAATTGTGACCTCTCTTGTTATGGTGTTGCCGTCCTTTGAGATGTTTCTTACCTCCTTTGTTCCCCTCCAGAACTTGGGCTCTGAATCAAGATCAGAGACAATACTCCAAACTTTGTCAATTGGGGCGTCAATTTCAATAGAAGCCTGGATCTGAACCATGCACAAGATCTCCATTTCTTCATATTTATGTTGTGACAGTTGATTTTTCAAAAACAAGCCTGCATTGTTTCGAAATCAATTTTAATCTCATGATATCAGAATTGCTGTGACTCTGATAACATACGATGATTTTGCCAAGCTAGACATGAGGGTGGCAAAAGTAATTTCAGTTGAGGAAATTCCTGGCAAAACAAAAATCATCAAGGGAACAATTGACCTTGGAGATGAAAAGCGCGATGTCATCATTGGCGGTGCACAATACTACAAGCCCGAGGAACTTGTGGGCAGAACAGTCATAGCACTTGTAAATCTTGAACCGCGAAAGATTGCTGGAATAGAATCTGGTGCAATGCTTTTGGCGGCAGACTCGGACGACAAGCCATTTTGGCTTACTGTAACTGAAGATGTTCCGCTTGGCACTGGAATCAAGTAACTAAATTTGATACCGTCAGATCTTCAAGTTTCTAGTTACTGTACTGTGGCTTGATATTATTTTTCCAGGATTTAGGATGTTATCTGGGTCAAATTGTTTTTTGATATACTTGAAAACAGAATACGTTTTGGCATCGTACTGCAATTTTACAAACTCTGACCTTGCAAGTCCATCGCCATGCTCGCCTGTTATACTTCCTCCTATGCTCACTACTCCTGAAAAGAACTCGACTGCAATGTCCTTGACAAGTCCCAGATCTTTTTGCTTGAGAACTGGCCTGATATGCAGGTTGCCGTTTCCTGCGTGGCCATAAACGATGACCCTAAGGCCATATTTTTTGGAAATCATGTCAAGTATTTTCAGTAAAAGTGGCAGTCTTTTTACTGGGACAACTGCATCTTCTATGAGGGTGGGCATTGTCTCATTTTTTGTTATGCTCTGCAAGCTGTATGCCAAGGCCGAGTTTCTAAAACTCCATAGTTTTTTGACTTTGGCAGCATTTGACTCGGTCTTGATTATTTTGCCTGATGTGATTTTGTAAATCTGTTTTCTGTTTTGTGCAGTACCATCAAACTCGACAAAAAGAAGACAACCTGTGCTTGACGGCACTGTCATCTTGATGTACTTTGTTATGTTGCTGTCTACAAGTTCGACAGCAGATGGTTTCAATCCAAGTATTTTTGGAACATCTCTTGCTGCATCTGACAATGTCTTGTAATGTATGACATAAAGCAAGATGTTTTTTGGAGACTGATATGTCCTAAGTTTTGCTGAAGTAATTATCCCAAGCGTTCCCTCAGAGCCTGTAATCAATTTGTGCAAATCTTTTTCTGCAAAAACCTTGTCAATTCTATAACCGCATGAATTCTTTGATACTCTGGGAAATGTGTTGTCTATCGAATGGATTTTTTTGATAATATCTTTTGCATTGTATTTTCCTGGAAATTTTATGACACTGCCGTCAGAGCCTATCATCCTGACTTGGATGATATTGTCAATGACACTTCCATACTTTAGCGAGTGGATGCCGCTTGCGTTGGTGCCAATCATTCCGCCAATGGTACAAAATGGGCCTATTGACGGGTCGGGGCCAATGACTCTGTCTTGCTTTTTTAATATTTTGTCAAGGCGTCCCTTGAATACACCGCTTCCAACTTCTACATGACCTGCTCCAAGTTTTATCTTGTCAAAATTTCGCATGTCCAAGATGATTCCTCTTCCAAGTGCACTGCCAACAAGTCATGTGCCTGCTCCCCGGGGAGTTACTGGAATGCGGTATCTTTTTGCAAATTTTATAATTTTTATTACATCCGATTCGTTACGGGGAAATGCAACAACTTGGGGTTTTATGGTGTAAGAGCTTGCATCAACTGAATAAAAATTGCGTACATGTCCATCCCATGATATGGTACACTTTACTATTTTTGCTAGCCGTCGTCCCACATCGCTTGGTTTCACTGCTGGTATCTGTGTCTCAAATGCTTAAAAAATGATTTTTTCACAAGTTTTGGTTTTGATATTGCAGACGTGATGCCATAAAACTATCTTTCGCTTGGACATACCGGATCTATATTGATCTAATTTTTATTCCACGATGACGTATTATATGACAGTCATCCGACCGACAAAAGTGTCGACTCGCTTGAAACAGGACATCAGGTAAGGACTTGGTCTTCTGCTCATGCGGTGTTTACATTTCTGCACGGAACATGTGGCAACACATGAAATCTTCAGAAATGGAGAACAATGGCAAAGAGGGAAAGTAATAGATGCGTTGGCATGTTATTGCTAGGAAAAAATTGCCATGTCCACCCAAGGACGGATGACTGTTTTTCATTTTACCTGATTTTAAAATAAACTCTGAAAGATTTAATTTGGTAAAACAGGGCCTTTTGACTAATGGATTTTTTGGGTACAAATTTGGACAAGCTTTTCGGTTCTACTGATAATTCTAATCCTTTGATGTGGATGGTTTGGATCCTGCCAATCTTTGTCTTTATGCTGTATGGCCAGAGAATCCAGCTCTATGTTACCTCATCTGAAATCAACAAGGGACTTGAGAAACTCAAGCTGTACCGTGATGATACCAGAAAAGAATTAATCGCTTATGTGAAAAATAATGTAAAATCTTCTGCAGATCCTACTGCATTGCTTGACAAGTATTTTGAGTACTTTACGATAATGCCAGTTGACATGGACCCAAACGGTATTGTGCCAAAGATAAAACATATCATGAGGACAAGAGAAGACTCGACTCGCGCGCAGGTAAAAACCCTGTCTCCAAACCTAAGCCATATGGAGGAAAGTCAGATAATCAATATCTTGGAGGCAGTAACAACACTGCACATGTTGTACAAGATGGTGCGACACTTTTTCCTTACTGCAAAAAAACAAAACAACTTTCCATTGATACTGCCCTTGCAGATGATGATGCCTTTTATTCTGGAGGAAGCAGAAGCACTCAGGGTTGCGGTATCTGCATTCAAGCAGGGACAGCCAATAGGAGATGGGATTGGTCCAATGGTTGTTGGTAAAATGATGCTTGGCACAGAAAAAAAATCTGTTGCACTTGAAACTGTCCAGAGTGAAAAAGAGTTTGAGGGAAGAAAATTATATCTTTTAAAGGCAGAAGGCCCTGCTGCAACAGTTGGAAGGCCTGCTGATACACTAGAGAAAACCATTTCTGAAAACAAGCCTGACATTATAGTGATGGTTGACGCCGCCTTGAAGCTAGAGGGCGAAGATACTGGTTCTATAGCACAAGGGTTCGGAGCTGCAATTGGGGGAGTGGGAACTGAAAGATTCCAGATAGAGGAGATTGCAACCAAGCACAACATTCCAATCTATGCCATAGTGGTAAAACAGTCAATCAAAGAGGCAATCACGCTGATGAAAAAAGAGATTGCAGATTCTTCTGAGAAGGTATTATCACAAGTTTATGATATCATACGGGAGAACACCAGGCAGGGCCAGTGCGCTCTGGTCATTGGGGTCGGAAATACACTGGGGGTATCACAATGATGCTATTCAAGAAAAAAGAAGAGGTGCTGGACCCGTATACTGTAGAGCGGTGCAATGTATGCAATAAAACATCCAAACGAAAATTCAAGGAAGGGGACTATATCTTCAAGACTACTGACAAGTGTCCAGCCTGTGGAAACGGGCAGATGGTAATAGACAAGATCTTCGGCGAAGTCCACAAGTAAATCATCTGTGTTTTTACATGTATCGCAAAAATGAAATGATCTAGAGGTAACTCTTTTAAGTAATGGTGTGGTACCGTACATGCCAAAGCATGAAAACACTTGGTGCCTCGCTCATTGTGTTGGGTTTGCTTGTAACACTACTTGGATATGGGCTGTACGAACCTGGTACGTGTCACTGCATTTCTCAAACAGGAGGCACCCCGATTGGATGTCATTGTGCAAATACTTTGCAACAGGGTATAGGAAATACGCTGGTCTATGCGGGGCTTGCAATTGCAGGCAGCGGAATGATACTGTTTACAATGTGGTGGCGCAAGAAGATTGTCTTTAGCTAGTTTTTAGGATCTTATCGTGAAATCGTAGTCACTAGAACACTGTTCTCTTGCGGGATGAACGTGTGCTCTGCCTGTGCCACTCGCTCTCCCTTTGATTCTACAAGTATTGGGTATGACCTGACAACTTTGTTCTTGATTAGAATCTCTAGGAGATATCTTGCAGTCTTTTCGTCATATTCTGGGATGAACCATCTTAGAGCGAATGGAAGCATGTTGAACTTTTTCCATATGAAATCAATCATCTTGTTTGCATCCTCATCCTTTGTCCTTTTTCTTGTAACAAGGGAAAATATGTTCCTGATTTTTCCCTCCCGCACAAAACCTGACCCGTCAGGAGTTGTGACAAACGGCTCGCATGCATATGCCTCTGTTGACTGGAATGAAAAAGAGCCGATAGACCATATGTTTGGTACTGATTTTCCTGCATGAATTGTATATTGTTCAAGGGAGTGGCCACTGAGATTTGCAATGGGTATTCCACCCATCTGTTTTGTTGTATTCTCTATTGCCTTGCCGACATCGCTTGATTTTGTACCGGCTCGTATTATTGACATGGCTTCCTTTAATGCTGATTCTGCTGCCAAGACCAGATAATCATATTTTGGATCATAGCATACTGTAACTGCAGTGTCTGCAATGTAGCCGTTTATCTGGACACCCAAGTCAATTTTTAAGAGATCAGTGTCCTTGACAATTGTCTTGTCATTTGGTTCTGCTGTATAGTGTGCAGCAATCTCATTCAGGCTGACATTTACTGGAAATGCACACTTGCCGCCCTTGCTTGCTATTTCTTTTTCAATGGAATTGCATATCTCCTCAAGAGTAGAGCCGACATGATTTTTTCTCCTGGCGTTCTCCCTGACCTCTGATGCTATCTTTCCTGCGTCGATGTAATCTTGTAACTGCAATGACTATGCCTTAATTTGGTTTATTATTTAAAATCATCACAGTGTGAGAAGATTAAATTGGGGACATTTTTGTGCAAATCACATCGGGATCGTGGTCTAGCTTGGTATGATTCGGGTTTTGGGTACCTGAGGTCGTCGGTTCAAATCCGGCCGATCCCATTTTCATTTTGGGGTATAGATGGGACGTTACCATTTGACCCTTTTTGAACTGGGGGTATAAAATTGCCTGACAGATTTGATTGTCCTCGACTATGGATGTGTTCTGCCTTGTTGAATTGTAATACTGGTAATACCATATCACGCTACAACGTAACAGAGCGCAATTTTATATACTTCGAAGAAAAATAAGGAAACACGATGAAAATGTTTTTTAAAAAAACATTTCTTATGTCAGTTTTAATTCTAGGCATAACTTTTGGTGTGATCATTCCAAATTCTGATAAATCTAGTAACATGATGGGCCTGACGGGAATTGCCTTTGCGCAATCCCCGCCTGATTTTACCGCCCCGCCTGATTTTGGAACAAATTCTACTGGGGATACATTTCCCCCCGATGCCAGCGGATCTGATTTATCCAACTCTCCTTCGCTAAATGATACTATTCCTAACCCAGAATCAGACCTATCTGGTTTGGATCAAAACACCACGCTGCCCAATCCCGAATCCGACCTGTCCGGTTTAGATCAAAACACTACTGCACTAACTATGGAAAACATGTCTAATACAACAGGCTCTGCACCAAATTCATCCGTTCCAGAATTTGGAACACTATCAATGGCAATTCTAGTAGTTGCAGTTATGTCATTTGTTGTTATTTCGGCAAGAACCAGACTGAAATTTACCGCATAATTTTACAAATCCTGAAAATGAGAAAAAGGATAATTCCTGTAAAGGAATTTTTCTATTGTGTACTATTTGTAGTGCCAGCCGATGACTTGACTTGTTCTCTACATGTTCCAACGGCATTGTCGTAAACTACCTGTGCTTGTCCTATGGCATCATCAAAAGCTACGTAAGCAGCTCCCTCTTGATCCCACATGGCTTCTCTTGCAGTCTCTATTGTAGAGTCGGCAGTTGACAGTGCGCCCCAAATTGCTGCAGCTCTTTGATGTGCTGCTTGATATATTGCAGTGTTCATGGTATGTCTTGCCTGTGCAACAGCAGTATCATAAGTTGCCTTGGCTTGATATATTGCAACAGGATCTTTATTTGCAGCTTGGATGGCTGCCTGCTGTGCGGTCTTTGCAGTTGCTATGGATGACTGCTCTGCAGTTTTTGCAGCTTGTACAGCTGATTGGTATGTTGTCACTGCCGCACTTTCAGCTGATCTTGCTGTTGCTTGTGCAGCTTGCTGAGCTGTTTGTTCTGTTGACCTGGCAGTTTGCAACGCTGACTGCTCTGCAGTTTTTGCTGCTTGTGCAGATGCCTGGTACGTTGATTTGGCAGAAGATATGCAACTACTCGCTGAGCTAGCAATAGGAGTTTGTGCCTTTGCAGCATCTAGGAAGTTAGACACAACTCGCAATCACAAAGTATGTCTTGGTTAATCTTGGCAAGGCATTTGCTGTGCTGGCCTGCCTGACACTGGACACATATTGCATTTTTGCCATCCAGTGAGGAATATTTTGGAGCACCATCAAATCCAAATCCGCCATCCTGTGGTCCAACCATATGTTGTACTGATATGGACCTGTATTTCTGTATGCCCTAAAAATGATGTATCTCCAGTCGTAAACTCTACAACTTTGGTAAAATATTTTTTCATGGATTATCATCACTTTGATGACATGCCAAGATGCAAGTGAGCAACAGGGGACCTGATGGTATGCTGCCTGGACTCGGACAAGATTAGTACGGACTTGACAAAAAGGGGCTTTAATTTTGTAGGAACTACAAATATGCTGTGCATTCATGCAGGCAATAGATATTGTAAATGATCACACAAGAGATTGTTTCAAGTGCGAAAAATGATCCGTACCAGTGATTGGCAAGAAATAAACCCAAGCATATTCTTGACTTGCCAATGAAGGAGTACATTGCACTGGCAATTTTTGCAATTGTCTACGTGCTAATTGTGGGAAGGATTCGATTCAAGGTACCAATATGGATTGCAATGTCAATTGGTGCGGTACTCATGATATTATTTCAAATCATTGATGTAGAATCTGCTGCAAAATCTATCCAAGTTGACGTCATTGTGTTTCTCTTTGCAATGTTTAGCATTGTTTCAGCGCTTGACAGGTCTGGCCTATTAAAACTAGTAGCTGCAAAGATGATGTCAAAAGCCAAGACTCCTGACTTGTTGTTGATGGCAATTGTTGTTGGCATGGGACTGCTTTCGGCATTTCTTGTAAATGATACAATTGCCTTGATGGGAATTCCGCTAATTATTTACATCTCAAAGCATGTTGGCGCAAGGCCTGTGGTGCTTTTGATTGCGCTTGCCTTTGGAATTACGGTGGGCAGTGCCATGACACCAATTGGCAACCCCCAAAATCTTTTGATTGCGCTCCAGAGTGGAATTCCATTGCCGTTTACAAGTTTCCTTGAATTTCTCGCAGTTCCAACTGTGGTGAACCTGTTTCTTACATGGTATGTACTTAAAATTTATTTCAAAAAGGATTTACTGCAAATGTCCCACAACTATAAAGACAATACCATGATGTCAAATGTGAAAATTGAAAACCCGCGCCTTGCAAAGATATCGCTTGCTGTATTGATTGCAACAATTGCAGGCTTTTTTGTATCAGAAGCCTTGCGTTTTCTGCATGTATTTGACATTAGCATCAGCATTGTTGCATTGATTGGTGCGGCCGCTCTCTATGCTGTAAGTGGCCAGAGGTATGATATCCTAAAGAGCGTAAACTATACAGTCTTGGTATTTTTTGCATCCATGTTTGTGGTGACCGGTGCACTGTGGTCTTCTGGGACAATTTCATTATTTATGAAATATCTTCCAATCCCAAACCCGCATGACCTGATACAGAGTAGTGCAGTAATCTCTGCATACAGCATAACGCTTGGACAAATATTGAGCAACGTTCCCTTTGTTGCATTGTACAATCACGTCATGATTGCCAATGGCTTTACAGGTGCACATGTACCCCAGTGGATGATGCTTGCAGCCTCCTCTACCATTTCAGGAAATCTCACAATACTTGGTGCAGCAAGCAGTGTTATCATAATACAAGCCGCTGAATCAAAAGGTGTCAAGGCCTTTACGTTTCTCGAGTTTTTTAAAATTGGTATATTGGTAACAATGGTAAATCTGGCGGTATATTACATATTCATTGTATCCTTTGGAATGCTGTTTTAAACACTGGAGGGCTCTATTTTTTCTTTGATGCTTTCTTTCCTGTTTACCAGGTAAATTCCGGTCAGCATTACTGCAATGGCTGCTGCTTGGTACAAGCTTATCTGTTCGTGCAAAAATACGGATGCAAAGACAAGACCAAAGACAGATGACATTGAAAATATCACTATTGTCCTGATTGTCCCGATTCTCTTTAGGCTCTGCAAGAAAAAGTACAATGATCCACCAAACCCGATTGCGCTAAGAAGTATTACATATGGTATCTGTGGTGTGCTGATATCAAGCGGCACGCCTAGCAAAAACACTGCTCCAAGCAGGATCAAGCCGCCTATGACTGATTTTAACTGGACAAGTCTTGCAGTATCAATCTTGGTAGATATTATTCTGCTCAGGTTGTTGTCCAGTGCCCACAGCGCCATGGAGCCTAGAATGAAGAAATGTCCGGCATTTAGCTGTAGAAATGATTCTGAAAACTGGAGATCTGTTGTTATGACTATGACACCTAGTACGACCATGGCTACTGCGATAAAACCAACTGGCCTCAGCCTTTCTTTGAAAAATATCAATCCAAAGAGTACTGTAAACATTATCTCTACATTTGATAAGAGCGATGTGTCTGCTGCGCTTGACTGGCGCAGGCCCAGAAAATACAGGTATGGTGCAGCAGCTGCCCCGCAAACTGAAATGGCAGCCAGTATGACATAGTCTTTTTTTGCAAGTACCGTCTTGGCCTTTTTTGCTATTGGCGTAAATGTAAGGGCTGCAATAAGATATGCTATTGAAGACAAGAGCAGGACATTGATGTTTGATATCATTGGTTTTGCAATCGCAGGTACTGCTCCAAAAAACACTGAGGCAATCAATGCCGATGTGTATCCGATAACTGCAGTCTTGTTCATTGTTTACTCCAAAGGGTTTGCATATTTGAAATAATCCAATTGATTATTATCTGACGCTGGTTGACTAGATAGCCAGGCGATGAAGAAGAGTTAGAGACATGACTCGGAATGATTGTTAATTCAGTGACTCTGAGCCTGACCTTACTGTGATCTCATGGCATCGTTATTTGTTTATCATACTTTTCAAACTTGTTTTACATGTTGTTTTTTTGTTTTGGTATATAAATACAAGATCCTAACGAGTGTACCGGAAACCTACAAGACATGGCTCTAAATTAAATTACCACTATGTCTATCTAAAATATATCTTAAACTAACCCAGCACAAATTATTGACTAGAAATTTTCATGTGATTTTTTCACAAGTAATGCTGAAATTGATGTGTAAATCTGGAACCAATTGCCAAATCGCGTATAGATTATGAGGTAATGCACAATAGTGCGGGCCTGGGGGTTACCGCCAGAACTGTTCTAGTAGACACCACTCCAAATTTTTATTGAAAAATGCAAAGTTTTGCTGTCAACTATCAAAATAGTAAAACTGTCACACCGGTTTATTCCGTTGAGCCACATGACAAAAACTCTGCAATCTCGTCCGCACTGAATCTTGAGCTCTGCCTTAATATCTCGACTGCCTCGAATTTCTTTGAATTCTTGGTGATGTCCTCCAGGCCAAGTATGCATCTCTTGTAAACCATGCTTCCAAAGAGTGTTGGCATGTAAAGCGGAGTGTTGTGTGGCCTGACTTTCTTTTTGCCACTAGATTGCTTTTCTACTAGACTCAAATCAACAAGCTGTTTTAATCTGGTATAGTATTGCTTTTTTGTGAGGCCTAACTGCACATGTGTTTCATGCCTCGAGTCCAGCCCATGTTGGGACGCCAAAAATATTGTCATTGCATCACTCTTTGAGAGCAGCGAGAGGATCTGCATTACTTTTTCTAAATTGAGTTCTGTCAACTCAGTAACACATTCCTTCACTAAATCTTTGTGTAAATCTTATGCTCATTCCTTGAGATTGACCGCTATCAGCACTTCCTATGAGATACGGGAACCAAGAATGATCAAACTCTGCATCACTTTGAAAATTAACTACCACTGGGATACTCCCTGAAAGTATTACTTCAATTCCAGAAAAGAGATTGATTTTACTTTTGAATTGAACTTTTAGGATCTTCATTATTACTTCACCTTACTTGGTATGGGAATGTAATACCCCTAGTTAAATGAATTGGTGTTACGTAGTCATACTATTGACAAAGTTGAAACTAACTGTCAGCATTGACGCAGACCTTGTAAAATGGATAGATGGACAGATCAAGGATAAGAAATTTGCAAGCAGGTCACATGGCTTTGAATATGCAGTATCACAACTAAAAAAATCTTATAATTAGAATGCCTTCCTTGCATTTTGAATCCACATAATCCATTTGAATTCATTGTAATCTTTTTGTTTTGATCAGAATCTTATTTTTGATTTGTCACATTCTTGATCTTTATTTAATTTCTTTTTCCCGGTTTTGGAATCTGACTTTTTATAGATTCCCATGTCTCTTCTTTTTCTAATTTTGTACAATCTAAAGTCTTGTTCATTTATTCCAGATTCTAGTGGCATTATTTTTATTTTGGTTTTGTATCTCTCTAGTATTTTACAAACTTGCTGTTGTCTATCTGATATCCTTTTTCTTTGCTTTCTGGATTGTTTTGAGAAACTTTTGAAATGTTCTAGCCTTTACTGTTATAGTTTTGTATTTCTTTCTAGGCATGTAATTTATCACTATGATATTTGGATGTGTATAATTTACAAGACCTTGTAAATTCATGTCTCGCCATTTATGCGGCATCTCGAAATTCATTGGTTGTCTTTATGCGGTGTGCAGTAGCTTTCCCTTTATTGCCTGATACAACAAATCATCATGGGAATCATCAAACAAGTCTTTGATGAATTTACTTGGGTCCTGCTTCCATTCAAGTACCTTTCTTAGGTGCTCTTCAAACGTGGGAAACGCACTCCTTTTTTCTTTTTCTACTAGTCTGTCAAACTTACCAGTGTTTACACTGCCTCGTAGTGCCAGAAAGATGATGATAATCTTGATCTTCTCTTCTGGAATGTTTTTTAATTTTGAATACATTTTTCTATACACTGATAGTTGCCTCTTGTGCTCAGACGCCTTGTCCGAGTTTCTATCTGTTTTATAGTCTACAATCAGATACCCGTCATCGTGCTCAAAAATAGCATCTATCCTGCCTGTGAAAATCAGACGGTCATCGTCATATTCGATCATGGAACGTAGCGGCATGTCACATGTTTCTTCTGATGATACATAATGTAGTCCTGGATATTGCTTTTTTAGCTCTTCTATGGCCTCAAGTCCATTTTCTAATGCCTTTCTTACAGCATCCTTGTAATCCTCAATCTTTGTCTGATTTTCTAAAATACTCTGCATTGCATTGTGCACTATATTTCCGAATTCTGCAGCATTAGAGACAAACGGCATCCTGATTATATTTTTGAGAAGAAATTCGTATGGTTTTGTTATGACACTTGAATAAGAAATATGTGTGATGCTTTTAAAATAGTTAATAATAAACTGTTCTAGCCACCCGTCTTCTTGCTTTAAAAGTTTCTTTGAATCATCAAATCTTCCAGCAATGAACAATGAAAATGCCTCTGACAACCTGCTGTCAATTTTAGTTGCAATAGCATTTTCCGCATTAGAGTCAATCTCAATTTCAGACAAATTTTCTACATGGTATTTTGCCTTGTCCTTATCATCAGTAATGATAATTAATTTCTCCTTGGCTCTTGTAAATGCGACAAAATCAATTCTCAATGATTCTTCTACAAGTTCTTTTTTTATGTCGACACCACTAGATTCCAGTATTGCCTGTACGATGACATCGATAAAACTTGTCCTTGACGCACCAGACTTTGGAAGATATACCACAACATCAAAGTCCCTACCTTTTGCCTTGTGTACTGTTGTAAGCGTTATTTTGGAATCGATGTTTCTTTCTGTGTAAGACTCTTCGGCTATAGAAATGAAATCAAAAAGCCCGTCTATTGTTGGAATTGGAAGGGACAGATACTCATCTACCTGCTGCTTGATTGTAATTGCTGTTGAAAACCACTCGGCTCCTTTGGAGACACACAAAGGGTAAATTATGTCGTCAAACGTCTTGTCAATATCTTCTCTTTTGAGCGATATGCCAAATGACTTGATTTTTTCCAGATTACTACTGCTTTGTTTCCTCTTATGTGACTCTGAAATCTCAAACGCCTCTTTGAGAGTAAAAGGGGAAAATATCGTAAATGCTGCAGATACCTTGTATTCTACCCTGTCTGAGATCATGCCTCGAAGATAGCTGATTATCTCACCCTTGGCCATCTCAGTTGTTGCCTGGGATGTGGTTGAGGAATATAGTATATTGCAGGAGTCAAGAAACTGGGATATTTCCATGATCTGTGAGTTTGTTCTGGTTATGATTGCAACTGTCTTTTCCTTGTTCTCTTCTATTATTTTTTGAATCTGTGTCAGGTGTGCCCTTGTGGATATTATCTTTGGATGCTCACCTGCTCCCTTGGTGGAATTAAAAGTTTCAAGTTGTTCTGCAAAGTCTTTTTTATTTGCAGTCCTTCCAAGAAAATTTGTCTTTGAATAGTCAAGTATCTTCTGCGTACTTCGTCTGTTTGTTGAAAGAAGCATTGGATGACATGTTTGCATAAACCTTTCAAAGTTTTTGACAGAGCCTCCCTGGAATCCAAATATTGCCTGTTTTGCATCGCCCACAAGAAATATGTTCTCTCCAACCATTTCCACAATCTTGGCTTCAAGCTCATTCATGTCTTGCATCTCGTCAACTAGAACATACTGGAATTTTTTTCCGCGAAACTTTTCTATGAATATCAATAACATGTCAGAGTAATCCACTGCGCCAAGCTTTGATTCCTCATAATCTTTGTATGCAGAAACAAAATATTTCAAAAATGCCAACATCTCATCAAGCGTGTAAGTACTTTTTGATTCATCATATGTTTTTTCTATTATATCAGACGTTTTTTTGGCATTTATTTTATCATGAGTTATAC
>JARCRW010000002.1 GCA_029850515.1 Nitrosotalea sp.
CAGTCCAGAGACACAGTGTTGTCTTGTCAGGTGTTGGAACCACAGAATCTCCTTGTACAGACAGCATACCGTTTGAAGCAAGATATTTCATGCTAGAAGACAACTGGCTATCAGATATTTCACCAGTACACCAGAATCCCACCGTCTTCTTGGTCCAGGATGGAATATGGCTTTGATCCGCCAATACAGTTATCGCAAATGTCTTTATCACAGAATTTCCATTTTGATCCTTTGCAGCACAAGTCACTGTTGTTGTACCCATCATGAAAAAAGAGCCAGGGGACGGATCACATATTGGCGCTTGTAGATTTGACAATGGTGTAGAGTTTGTATAGTTAACATTGGTTCCAATTGAGTTTGTCGCATAAAATATCAGCGCCCTAGGAACCAAGTGTTGTGCCCCACTTGAACCAGAGTTGTAAGATGTGCCAGAACCAGAGCTTGAGTTAGGCACCCCACTTGAACCCAGGTTGTAAGAAGGCGCACCATACGAACCTCCACCCACTGTTACAAATACACTTGAAGGCATGTAGGGATCATTGAATCGAAATTCTAATGTCGAGCCCATCTCTACAGGAAATCCGGCTATTGACTTGGGTATTTTTACATTTACCTCAAATGTACTAGTATCAGGTCCAGTCTCCCTCATCGTATACGGGTTGACTTGAAAGGCACTATCTGATAATGTGGTTTGTGCTCCGCCCATATGAACCTCAATCATGCTAAGTGGAATGTCATCAGGCGTCTGAGAATCAAGATTATAGTTTGGTGCATATATGTCCAGTTTGAAATATTGTCCAATTCTAACATTTGGCGAAGAGCTTTGTACAGGACTTGAGGGTGCACTTGACAGAACTGCAGATTGTGTCACATCAGTCGGATTTCCAGAATAGTCTGCTTTCTGGTGGTATGTCATAACAACAACATCACCATTTTGTAGTGGTTTCCCATTGACAGAGTCTGGCAGTGTAAGCTCGAGTTGAAAGACTCCTGTATCTATCCCAGTTTCCACCATTTCTCCGGGCCCAGATATTGGAACTCCGTTTATTGTAAAATCAACAAGTCCAGATGTAGATATCGTCATCACTGCGCGATGATCAGTGGACAAGTTAGAATCAGTTACATAAAAAGTCAGAATGGTTCCAGGCGTTGCAGGCTCGGCATAAGAAAGAGACATTGGCAACAAAAGCAGGAGGACAAGAAATACTTTCAGGTGGAACAAATTCATGAAACACTCTTGCCAGACGCAGATCTGATTTCATTTATTGCAGAATCAGAATTTGTAATCAAAGATTCTAGAACAGTCCTAGTGACATGTATATCACTTTCAGATATGCCATGATAGAGCATCTTTCGAAGCTGAAGGATTATAACAATTATAGAATCCACTGTTGATTCAGCTTTTTTTGTAAGAAATATCCTATTGTTTCGTCTGTCCTCAGAGTCTGCCATTCTTTTTACCAAGCCATTTTTCACCATTTTATCTATTACGGGTACAAGTGTACTTCCATCAACATTGATTTTTTCAGCGATCTCTTTTTGTGTTGGTCCATCAACAATATTGAGAACTAGAATGACTTTCCATTGTGCAGGAGTCAATCCCAGTTGTTTTTTCATCTCGATTTCTGCAAGCCGTTCCTGAGATTTTGCTGCAAGCGCAATCAATGTCCCCATGCTATCACTAAGGTCGAGTTTACGCATGATATCTATAACATATACTGGTATACAAATGATTGGTATACCAATAGTTATATACTAACATGTCAAATATTACACCATGTCTGCGCCAAAGACACGCAATGCCCGTATCCAGACAGCACAAAATAGATCAGGTAATGCACATGATAGATTTCAATTGATTATATCAAATGACATGAGAATGTCATTTCAAGACGGATTTGTATTTATGAAACATGAAATAAATTACAGGAAGATTTTCGAGCGTTACATCAAAGTTCTAGACAGGGTAACAAGTCATGCAAGAACATGACAAGAGATCATTACAGTTTGTTCTTTTCGTCATCATAATAGTAGTTACAGTCTTTTCGTTTCCATCATCATATGCTGACAGGATGATCACATTGCAAAAAGTTTCTGATGTAAAAGAAAAATCTTTGCTCAGTACGATATCAGACGTATCACAATATTCCAAGATATTTCCTGACAATGTAAGATACGTCAAGATGTTAGATAACAACACAAAACTTGTAGACATTAATGCAGGAATAAATGGCATATTTTTTGACACCCATGCAATATGCAAGACGGATTCTAATGGAAATTATGTAGTAGAGGTGGTTTCAGGAGACCTCAAGGGAACTATCATGACTACCAATCTAGAAAAGACATGGGGTTTTCATGGTCAAAAAGACGGAGGAACAATTGCAAATATTTCCTTAGATGTAAAGACATCAGGGCTTTTAGCATGGATGATTAATTTCATTCCAGACAGTTCAGTCTCAGATGCCCTAGAATATGGATTTGACAGGTTTGTCCAGCAAGCACAAATACAATAACTTTAAGCAAATTTTATTTTATTGCGCCAGTCTTTTTGAGGAGTTTTGGTTTTAGCTTAGTATTATTTTTTAAAAGCTCTAGCGCAATTGTTTTATTGTTCAATGCCAAGTCAAACTTTTTGTCAATCTTAAGAGCATCATTAAAACATTTTATTGCATCTTTTAGCAAACCAATCTCTCCCAATGAAAGACCCTTGTACGCCATAGCCAATGCATATTTTGGTTGGATCTTTAGTGCCTTGTCATAACAATCTATTGCATCATGAAATTTTCCAAGCGTGTGTAGTACAGAACCCTTGTTTACAAGAGCATCCAGATTGTTTTTTTCAATCTCCAACGCCTCGTCATAGCATTTTATTGCTTTGGAGTGCTTTCCAAGTGTTTGTAGCGTAACACCCTTGTTTATCATGGCAGTGATGTTTTGTGGTTCCTTGAATAAAATTAGATCATAAAATTCTAGCGCTAGAGTATACTTGCCTTCTTCACATAGCTCATATGCCTCATCCAGAAGGGAGGATTTCATTATCAAGGGTTAAAATCTGTAGATATTATATTTTTAGAATGTATTATCACAAGTACAGGCCAATGTCAAGTAAACCATGTACAGAGATAGTTTTGTGCGATCAGAAAAAGTAATTGTAGGCATCAAAAACATAGTGTTCTAGATGTCTATTCCACAAATCAAGAACAATACACAATTTATTGGTCAGCAAATAATGAAAACATAATCCACAACAATCTTTAACGGCAGTTTCTTGCGAAACTTTAATGCACACAATAATCTTTGATTTTGACGGTACAATAGCAGATACACTATCAGTAGTCATAAGGATTGCAAACAAATTTGCAGATCATTATGGATACAAGAAAATTCCACTCAGTGACTTGCCAAAACTACGAGAAAAAAAGCCAAGTGCAGTACTAAAGCATCTAGGAATATCCATATTCAAACTTCCAATTGTTGCAAGAAAGATAAGATTTGAGATGAATAAAGAAATCATCAATCTAAAGACAGCAGTGGACATGAGAGAGACGCTTGTGTACCTCAAAGAAAATGGATGTGTCCTTGGAATATTGACCACAAACTCTAGAGAGAATGTGATAGAATTTTTAAAGAAAAATGATTTAGAATTGTTCGATTTTGTTTATTCAGGAAGAGCAGTCTTTGGCAAGAGCAGATTATTGAAAAAAATGATGAAGGAAAAAACTATTCCACATGAAGATCCAATCTACGTAGGCGACGAGATAAGAGATGTGGAAGCAGCTAAAAAGGCAGGGATCAGAGTGATAGGAGTATCATGGGGATATAATAGTAAAAATGCGTTGCTCAAATTCCATCCTGATCACGTTATAGAAGAACCAGAAGAACTCAAATCCATCATCTTAAACTAGAATCATACAGAATTAAACAGCATAGCTGAATTGTCATAAGATTAGCTTACCAACAGGTATATCTGTGTGGACATTTGGTCATGTGTATCTTGAGTAAAAATTTTAAATTCATGATTTTATTGATGGTATTTTTGGCATCATCAGGTATTGGAATAGCGTATGCCCAGGATGCTTCAATTACAAACCAGTTTTACAGTCCTGAAACACAGGCATTACAAGCATTTGCAACTGAAATCGCGACATCTGCGCCAAAGATAATTGCCGCTGCAATTTTGTTGACAATAGGTCTAGTAGTTGGAAAAATCGTAGCGCGTATAATAGAAAAGACAGCAAAAAAGATCCTAGCGAAAGCAAATCTTCAGAGCATTTCAGAATCTAGGGTTGTTGAAGAGACGGTTGGAAAGATTGACTCGGCACATTTGATTGCAGCAACTGTCAAGTGGTTTGTCTATTTGTTTTTCATAGTAGCTGCAATAAACGAATTACAATTACAGCAGCTCACAAGCGCACTCACATCATTGTGGCTTTGGATACCCAATGTGCTTGCATTTGTCATGATTGTAATCATAGGTTCCATCATAGCAAACTACGTAATCAAGTGGATAAACCATGAACTTGTCACGCATAACTATGGTGGAAGTAAATACATTGGAATTGGAGTCAAGATAGTCATATACAGCATAGTTTTTGCAGTAGGTCTCACTCAAATTGGCATAGGACAGTCAGTCATACCTACACTTGTTTCAGCGTTTTCATGGAGCATAGCAGCTGCAATAGGTGCTGCTATAGCAATCGGTCTAGGATTTACGCTAAAGGATATTTTGCCAATTGCCATAACAGGAACATCTGGACATCGCGCAATATACAAAGTTGGCCAAGTAATCAAGATAGGCGACATATCTGGAACCATCACATCATCAGAGATGTTTCACATAATAGTGACCAATGAAAAAAATGAGAGTGTCGTTATTCCCACCAAGGAATTAATGAACAAGTCAGTTGTAATACTACATTCAGATTCCAAGAAAAACTGACTTTCAAGTTAGTTTGAAATAATACATACCATTTATCCAATCAATGAGTTCTGATGTAACAGAAGAGGAAAAAAAGTCACTGACACCAGAGTCTGGATTTGACTTGTGTGGAATTGATTACTTTGAATCATTTGGAAGAAGGCTTTACTTTATTGCACATTATGAGAGATACCAAGATGCATTACAAGCAAAAAAAGAGCGAGACAGACCAGACGAGTATTTGGTCCTATACAAAGGCTCATAGTGATAGAATTTTTAGATATTTCAGATTCTCATACGGTTCACTTGGCTTTTGATTTTTGTTTTTCATTAGACATGGTTTTAAAAATTCTTACAGCTTCTAGGTGCGAGCAATTTGCTTTCAGGCCCTTTCCATGATGAAATTTATAGAAATTTTTGAATCCTTCACAATCACAGC
>JARCRW010000003.1 GCA_029850515.1 Nitrosotalea sp.
GCATATGTTATTCCGGAATCTGCCAATGCTACAGTGTCAGATGCAGTTATTGACTTGAATTGATTGTTGGATGGGCTGGCAGAGTCGCTTAATGACAAGATTTCTTTTACTGGGATGGATGTACTTGTTTTCTCACTCAGTTGGAGAATTTCTTTTACTGGGATGGATGTACTTGTTTTCTCACTCAGTTGGAGAATTTCTTTTACTGGGATGGATGTACTTGTTTTCTCACTAAGAGATATTGTGTCAGAGGTTGATATTGCATGAAACTGATGAGATGATAGAGTTGCCGATTCTGTTATCGATACGATATCATTGGCAGTAGGAGTAAACGCTGGATCGTTTGCTACAAACCAAGGTCTTGCTTCTGTGAAAGTTTGATTATTTCCATAAGTAATTTTGACTGGACCTAGTGTATAGAGTCTTGGAAATTGGAGAGGAACAGAATATGAATATTGCAATGAAGTTTTGTTTCCAATAAGATCTTTATTCCATGTCAATACTTTCGAGTCACCGATAGTTGTAACTGACGCATTAGTGACCACATTGAATACAGACGGTACGGATTCATTAATTGTGATAGGAGAACTGTTTACAAATGACTCTACATCAATTTTAACATTAAACGAGTTGGGATTGTTTATCGGATCTATCTTACTTGCGGCTGTTCTTATTATATTAAAATCGAAATTGTTCATAGTAAGAAAATATGTATTAAAACGAGATATACCATCAGGTGTTTTTGCTACCACATTAACTGTGTAATTTCCTTCACTATTTGGAATGTAATCCGCATTATACAATCCACAATCATTACTTGAAGAAATTCCATTTCCTGAAGAAAGCGTAGTTATCTTTGATTCTGGATCTCTTATACTCATCATTATATCAGAATTACACACAGGATGGCCATTGTTATCTAGTACTACAATCTCAAAGTTTGCTTGCTCTCCAGGCATGTATATGGATCGAAGTGTATTGACAGATACAAGTCCCCACGTATACTGATCTGTTACTGTAAATGATTTTCCTTGTCTTGTCATGGTGATTTTTATTTTGTACAGACCGGGCTTTACCTCACGTCCTGCATGTAACTTGATGTCAAATTTTCCTTGGCTTAATTCCGTAAACTCTGACTTTAATGATGTCTTGTTTCCTGAAGGATCGTAAACCTCAATTGATATTGACTTGTCTTTCTCTTGCCACTTGTCGTATTGAGTTTTCTTTGGATATGACTCGATCTGCTTTGCCATCTTATCCACATGGTTATTAGAAAAGTATTGAAAGACAAATTCTGGATCCTCGGTAGATAGATAGTTATTTTTAGTCTTGTTAATTGATGGTGCAACTGTAAGCAATGTGTCATTTAAGCTGTTCACTGTAGAGTTGGTTGAATTAAGTGACATGACCACAGAATCCATCATGTTTACATTTTCTGCCAAAGCTGGATTAGGTTGGTTGTTGATTGTTACAGGTAAGACATTATTGTTTTGATTGTAAATCTGGCTTATCTGGAAAGGTGTAAGTAATGAATCATAGATTTTCACATTTTTTATCAATCCTGAAAATTCATTATTGACAGATTGACGAACTGAATTAAATGATGCACCGATCACTACGTCTGAATTTGATGTGATTTGGTCAGGCGTTTTTAGTTGTAAAATTCCGCTTTCAGATATGGACAATACACCTTGCAATAAATCAGTAGACTGTAAGGTTCCATTCACGTAGATACTGATTGCACTTCCATTGTATGTTGCTGCAAGATGAGTCCAATTTTGTATTGGAATTGTAGAGTTTACTGTATCCCACCTAATTCCGTCAAAAACTGAGAATTGTGCAATCATTCTGGGCTGTATGTTATTGTTTATGGAGAGAATGAATTGATTTTCTTTGCTGATTACAGTAAATACTGGTGAACCATGCGTGTAATCTGGATTTACCCATGCTGATATTGTGAGACGGTTTATTGTATTTGTCTGGTTTACCTTTTCTGCCACATATCCAGAACCATCAAGCTTCAGTGACGTTTCATTTACAATTCTAGTGTCTCCAATAATAGGTGTGGTTGAATTAAAATTCCATGATTTTGTCGGTACAGGAATTGTACTTGTAACATTAAGTGTCACATGGTCATTAATTTCCACTTGATCAGAAAATGAATTTTTCTGAGTGGAAATGGTGTCATTTGTAGCAGTAACTGGCATATTTGAGGTATCATTCTGAGATGAGAATGATTTAGTTCCATTGTGAGTAGAAAGTAATATGGATACATCATCCGAGATATCAATTTTAGACAAGGTAGTAAAATTTGAAGAATACGGATGAGATTGCACATGGTTTGAAAATGCATGAACTGAATCCATTACATCGAGTTGATCTGGGTTTGAGATGTTTTGAGGTAGAGGGTGCACATTCAAAGAATTAATCATAGAATAATTGATCATAGAATGATTAATAATGGAATTTTTTGTGGTCTGATTTGAAAAACTAGATTCTACGCCACTAGGTGTTGTATCATTATACTCTTGTGCAAATGCCTGGCCCCAATAGTTTGAAGAGATAGAGAGAGGAGTGGTTATTGATGATACAACTAAAAGTACAATAAAACAAAAAGAAAAAATTGATTTTGGTTTTACTCTAAATCTCTCAGCATTCATCCTAACTAGTACATAACCTGCAAAAGGAACAAACAATAACATACAGCCCAGAATGATTGCACAATTCTCAGTTTTTGACGGAATTAGGT
>JARCRW010000004.1 GCA_029850515.1 Nitrosotalea sp.
AGCAAGCTCAGCCCGACCCAAAACATATTGGAAGGCAAAAAAGAGTTTGTACTAGTGGGTGTTGGAAGCAGTCCGGAATTGCGTGGACAGCGAAAATATGTCTTCAAGGAATAGGCAAGAAAACCGATCTTGACGATCAAAGCAAATCAACAAAAAGGATATAAAATCATAAAGGTTGTTGTAATTCATGAAAGACCGTTCAATGCCAGTTTGTTTTACAGCTGAACAATATGCAAAAATTGAACAGATTGCAAAGCAAAAGGGAATGTTAAGTGCAGGCCAGCTTCTAGAAGAAGCCTTGGAACAATAAACCAGAGAACTAGCGTTCTCAATTCCTTTCCTTTATGATAACTATTTAATGGATTTAGTGATATTCAATAGCATGAACTTGTTTTCACGAAAACCCATCATCTGCACCATTTGTAAAAAAGAGTCTGCCCACAAGAATAAGCCAAAGAGTGAGTGGAAGATAGAGGGTCCACTCTGTGGTGATTGCTATGTTTCACAGATGAAAAAGTTCTACGAACAGAGCATGAGACAGAACTGTGTTATATGTGGAATAGAAAAAGATGTTCCTGATTTGTGGGAACCGCGATACCAGTGGGATATGACGGGGTTATTGTGCAAACCTTGTTTTGATAAAAAAGATCTTACCTATAAGAGTCAAAGATCAAATTGCCAGACATGTGGAAAAAAACTTGGCATGATAAGGTATACTCCCAAGAAAAAATGGGTGCTTGACGGGCAATTGTGTAGGGAATGCTGGGACTCTCACAAGGCAAAGTTGGGCTAGATGAATATTTTTAAAAAATTCAAGTGTGAGATATGTGGTGCAAAATTTAGACAGCTGGAATATTTGATGTTACATCAGCAGTTGCATCATTGTGACAAACGTTATGATTGTAAAGAGTGTAACAAATTTTTTTCAAGCATGGAAGAGATGCGAACTCACATGCAACGTGCTCATAGTTATAGTGGGACTAGAGATATCTAGAATGCCTTGATTGTTTTTACTACTGGTGGTCGGACCTTTGTAAATACTCTAAAACCGCAAATGCATTTTATTTCTGGCAATCTTGTAAGCTCTGATTGTGATACTTGAGTTCCACAACGCATGCATGAGTAAAAAACACTAAAACTAGATGGTTTTTCTTCTGCAGGTATTTCTTGAGTTGGTTCAGACATTTTTATCACTATTTCAAAGTAAGCTCGATATATACATCGTTTGGAATTTTAATTCTCATGAGTTGTCTTATTGCTCTGTCGTCTGCACCGAGGTCTATAACTCGCCTGTGGATTCGCATTTCCCATTTTTCATATGTGTTTGTGCCTTGACCACAGGGCGACTTTCGTGTAACGACGTTTAATGTTTTTACTGGTAACGGTGTTGGACCTTTTACTTTTACACCTGTCTTTTCACCGATGCCTTTGATTTCAGTACATACCCCGTCCAGTCTTAAAAGACTAGTGCTTGTCAATTTTATTCGGGCTGTCTGTGTCATTCAAGTCCCTATTTGGTGTATTTCTCAGTGATCTCTTTTACAATGCCTGCTGCAATTGTTGCACCCATGTCTCTAAGAGCGAATCTTCCCATTTCTGGAAATTCTCCGAATGTCTCAATACACAATGGTCTGACTGGTTTGATTCTGACGATTGCTGAATCTCCGGCTTTCAAGAATTTTGGATTCTCTTCTTCAATTGCACCAGATTGTGGATTTATCTTTGCTTCAAAAGCGACTATTGTTGCTGCAACCTGAGCAGTATGTGCGTGCATTACTGGTGTGTATCCTGGTGCAATTGCTGTTGGATGATGAATAACTATTATTTGTGCTCTGAATTCTTTTGCTACGTTTGGTGGACTGTCAACTGTTCCAATGACATCACCTCTGTGGATATCTTTCTTTTCAATACCTCTCAAATTGAATCCAATGTTGTCACCTGGTTCTGCAGATGGCATTTCAGTATGGTGTGTTTCGATAGATTTGATTTCACCTACTGCACCGGATGGCATGACCACTATCTTCTGACCTGGTTTTGCAATACCTGTTTCAACACGTCCTACTGGGACGGTACCGACACCTGTGATGGTATAAACATCTTGTATTGGAATTCTAAGTGGTTTGCCGGTTGGTTTATCTGGCATTGTAAAGTCGTCAAATGATTCGAATAATGTTTTACCTGTCCACCATGGCATATTCGGTGATTTCTTGACCAAATTATCACCCTTCCAACCTGATACAGGAATGATTGCAACTTTGTCAAGCTTATAACCTACTGACTTTAATAATTTCTCTGCCTTTTCCTTTGCTGCTTTGTATGCCGCTTCTGAGAAATTGCTGTCGTCCATTTTGTTAATTGCTACTACTAGTTGTCCTACACCTAATGTTCTAAGTAAGAACGCATGCTCTCTTGCTTGTCCACCTGGTGCGGTTGCGGTATCAGTTTCACCCTCTTTGGCTGACAAGACCAAAACTGCACAGTCTGCCTCGGAGGCACCTGTGATCATGTTTTTGATAAAGTCTCTGTGACCTGGAGCGTCTATTAATGTGAAGAAGTACTTTGGAGATTCAAATTTTTGAAATGCTAAATCGATTGTAATACCTCTCTCTCTTTCATCTTTGATATTGTCCATAACCCATGCATATTTGAAAGTGTCACCTTTTCCGGTCTTCTCGGATTCGGCTGCATGTGATGCGATTGTTCTTTCATCTACTAGTCCTAGTTCCATTAAAAAGTGACCCATGGTTGTAGATTTTCCGTTATCAATATGTCCTACGACAATCATGTTCAAGTGAGGTTTTCTTGATGCTGCGGTGCTCATGTTGGATGTTACTTGAGAAGGGCTTTATTAGCATTTTCATTTTTTAATTTTTTTTCGGCCAAAAATTGAATTATTTTCTGACTCGATCATTGAGATCAATTTTTTTCACATGGTATAAATCGAACTATTTCATCACACTGAATAATGAAAATTACAGTAACAGTAATCAAAGCTGATGTTGGCGGAATCGGCGGACATACAAGACCAAGTGATGGTCTACTAAACGCCGTAAAAAATCTTGTAAAGCCACAAGTAAGAAAAGACGGTAAAGGACTCTTGATTGATTCCTATATCGGATATTGTGGAGATGACATACATATTGTTATGACTCACACTAAAGGCGTTAATAATTCTCAAGTCCACGGACTGGCATGGCGTGCATTTGAGGCTGCAACTCGTGTAGCTAAAAGTGAGGGACTCTATGGTGCAGGCCAAGACTTGTTGAAGGATTCATTTTCTGGAAATGTAAAAGGCATGGGACCTGGCGTTGCCGAGATGACATTTGATGAAAGACCTAATGAAGCATTTACAATTTATGCAGCAGACAAGACTGAACCTGGAGCATTCAACTATCCATTCTACAGAATGTTTGTCGATGCCCTATCCAACACGGGTTTGATCGTAAACCAGAATTTGGCAAGAGGTGTTAGAATTTCAGTAATGGACGTAGAAAAGGGCAAAGTAGCTACATTGGAAATGTGGCAAGACAAACCTACACTGGAAGCAGCTCTGATGTATCCAGGAAGATATGTCATATCCACTGTAACTACCAAGGACAATCAACCAATATTGGCAGCCTCTACTGATAGACTACACAATATTGCAGGAACTTACGTTGGAAAAGATGACCCAATTTGCATAGTGCGAACCCAGAAAGATTTTCCGGCAACAGAAGAGGCAGGATCTGCATTTAACAATCCGCATCTAGTAGCAGGAAATACCCGAGGCAGTCATCACATGCCATTGATGCCAGTGAAAATCAATTCTCCAGCAAGCATCAACTATGCTATTCCAATAGTATCAGCACTTGTGTTTTCAATGCACAATGGAATTTTGACAGGTCCAATAGACGGATTTGGAACTGAAGACTGGGATTATGTTAGAAACGTAGCAATGAGACGAGCTGTTGCAATTAGAAGTCAGGGGTTTGTTCATCCTGCAACTTTGGTTCCAGACGAATTGGAATACGGGGTGGGTTACAAGGCAAGAATGAGTGTCTTGTGGAGTAAGATGAAACCAATTTCTGGATCATCACAAAATGCAAAACTTGGACAAAAACAAAATCCAGGAAATAACCAGGGCAATAGACCACAGGGACAACATCCACAACAAAAGCCACAACAAGGTCAAAGACCAGGTCAGAAACCACAGCAGGGCAATAGACCACAACAAGGACAAAGACCTCCACAACAAGGACAATCACAAGGTCAAAGACCAGGTCAAAAGCCACAACAGCAGGGTAACAGACCACAGGGACAACATCCACAACAAAAGCCACAACAGCAGGGTAACAGACCACAGGGACAACATCCACAACAAGGTCAAAGACCTCCACAACAAGGACAATCACAAGGTCAAAGACCAGGTCAAAAGCCACAACAGCAGGGTAATAGACCACAGGGACAACATCCACAACAAAAACAGCAATCAAAACCGCAGACAACACCATCGGTTTCTGAAAAAACTGTAAAACCATCTACCGAAGTCAAAGTAAAGAAACCACGTGCACCACGAAAGAAGAAAACTGAAACTGTTACAATAAAACCAGCAGAAAGCACAATTTCAGCAACTGAGACACCAAAGACAGAGACTAGTACCTCATCCTAGATATTTTCTCTCCAGTTCTCTTTTCATTTTTATAAAATACAATTTTTATTATCTGTTTTTTATGACATTTCAGTGACAAAGAAAATACAAATTTTGATCATAGGCCATAATCAGAACGGAATCACTCCCGAGACTGAAAAAATTGCATATGAGACAGGTGTAGAAGTTGCAAAATCAGGATCTGTCCTAGTTACAGGCGGATTGGAAGGAGTAATGAAAGCTGCCTCTCGCGGTGCAAAAGATGGAGGCGGCATCACAATAGGAATTATTCCACAAAACGATCCTTCTCTTGCAAACGAATATTGTGATATTGTCATCCCAAGTGGGATGGGTCTGGCAAGGGACTTTCTAAATGCACTTTCTGGCGATGGAGTCATAATAATAGGCGGTGGAGTTGGGACATTATCTGAGACATGTGCGGCATATATGCACAACAAACCAATTGTCGCAATAAAAAACAGCGGAGGTGTTGCAGAAAAGTATGCTGATACATATCTTGATCATAGAAAAAACGTCTTGATAGTAGGCGCATCTTCGCCAAAAGAAGCAGTTAGGATACTTCTTGAAAAAATTAATTCTGCGTGAGAGATAACAAATATGGGTCTGGCTCATAGAACTTGTTTTCTTTTGCTAGTTTTTGCAACTCATGTACAATGTTCTGCATACCAAATTGCTTTGCGGTATCAAACAATGGATTTTTGAGCCCCATTCCAAGTAACAAAGCTTTTTCAATTTCTGGAACATCACTTGCCTGGTTTGTAACAAGCCATGCAGCGTTGTTTAGTATGTTTCCTAGCAATTGTATTGGATTGAATTTCTTTGCCAATTCTTCTGTTAGGTTTATTCTCTCATATTGGTCTCCCGAATACTTGTAAAAACCTTCACCGCTTTTTTGTCCTAATTTCTTTTCGTTGTATAATTTTTCAATCAATGGATGTGGGTGAACCACTTTTTTGTCACGTGAGTGCATCTCAAGTGTAGCTTTGTGGATTACATCCATACCAGTAAAGTCAGCAAGCTCAAATATTCCCATGGGAAAATGAAGTGTGAATTTTACTGCAGAATCAATCTCTTCTTTTGTTGCACCTGTCCTATCCATGGCATAGACAGCTTCGTGGACTAATGGGATGAACAATCTGTTTACTATAAATCCAGGTACATCTTTTTTACACAAGACCGGTTCCTTTGAGACTGATTTTACAAAATTAATTGTTGTATCTACTAGATCCTTCGATGTCTTTTGGCCTGGAATGACTTCAACCAACTTCATCAATTGTGGCGGGTTGAAAAAGTGAATTCCTATGAATCTTTCCGGTCTAGACGTTGTGCTTGCAATCTCGGTTATAGGCAAAGTACTGGTGTTTGATGCAAACACTGTCTTTTGTTGTGCAACTTTATCAACTTCGGCGTAAACTTTTTTCTTCAAATCCATTATTTCAGGCACTACTTCAATCATCAAATCACAGTCTTTTAGTGCCTCGGCCAAATCTACTATCGGTGTGATTCTTGCAAGAATTTCTTTTCCTTGATCTTCTGTAATTTTTTGTTTCGACACTAGTTTATCAAGTGACCATTTGATCTTTTCCATTGCTTTGTCTAGAAATTGTTTTTCAATATCTCTAAGAACTACATTGTATCCTGCCATTGCAGAAACTTGTGCAATCCCGTGACCCATTATCCCAGAACCCAAAACCGTAATATTTTTTATTGTCATGTGTACTGGTTTGAATCACATCTATTTGTAAGTTTTTGACATTGATGTAGTGCAGGTAAAAAATACAATTTGCGTTTAAATATTTGACTTGTAAGAATCGTGTATATCTTCCGGACAGTTTTATTCATGAGATGTTTTCATATATGCTATGTGTTACACCTGAAAATGTTGAAAGTTTTGAACTACAAACTATCTATAATTTCTTTTATATGTGCAGGAATTTCTGGCAACTCACCAATATGACTAACGTTATTCTGTAATACGTCAGGACCAATTCTTCGTACTCTTTGTGTCCCAATCAGTGTTGCTATGCCCCTGTCAATGTCCTTCGGAGGTAATACTGCCTTTAATTTTTCAAGTAGAGTGTTTTCATCCTCATACTTTGAAATGGCATGCTGAAGAAGTACTAATTTGTCCTCACTTGACAATTCATCCATAATTATGATTATTTTACCTTGATAAAAAATCTTGTTAGTGTCTAAAAACATCAACTTTTTCAATTTTAGGTTTTGAATAACTATTGTGAAGCAGGGTGAAACCATGAGAGAGATCATGGTTTATTCTAGTCCTTTTTTCATCTTGGAAATCAATTTTTCGAGATTTTCTTCATCAATTTTAAATCAAGCCAAATCTGGAAAGTATGATGTGATAATAATAGGTTCAAGAGGCCAGGAATCGCCAAAATCAGAATATTTTGGAAGCATAGCAAACGGTGTTTTGCACGATTCTAGTGTATCGGTACTTTTAGTAAAGTAAGATTAAACAGGATTCTAGCATGTTGTAGACTTACCACTCGTGCAGTCTGTTGAAAATGTGGATTAACCAAGGCATAAATTTTCTATTAAAAATTTGACGCAAGACCATAATCTGTCACATCATCCGTGATAATTGTAAAATAGTTTTTATTATAAAAATCCAAACCTATTTTGTGACAAATAATAAAAAATACATTTTGGCCACAATTGGAATAATTTCTGTATTTTGCGTATTTTCAACTTCAACCCTTTCGGCATTTGCCGCTTCTAACGAACCAGAGCAGATACCTTTTGGATCAAGATTAGAACAAAATGGTGGATTAGTGGGCTAATTAGCGATTCAGAATATGTAAAAGGAATTCAATACCTTGTCAAAATCGGGGTAATCAAATTAGAATCTACTAATGAAAAATCTGAAACTGCTAATGCAAATCAGATAACAATTTCCAGTCAACCATCTAACTGCCAAGATAGAACATTTCCGAAGGTTAACTGGTCTAGTTGTGATTTCTCTAATGCAAATTTACACAATGCCGATTTGACTGGTGCAAACTTGACTGGAACTAATTTCAATCATGCAGATCTTCACAAAGCATATCTATTTCGTGCCAATCTTGCAGGAGCAAATCTTCAAAATGCAGATATTACAAATGCTGACTTTCCAGAAGCCATACTAATAGGTGTCAATATGATTGATGCAAATGGTACGTTCATCAACTTGCTTGCAGCAGACCTGACTGGGGCAAATCTCTCGGGAGGTAATTTTTACAATGCCGCACTCACTGGTGCCACCTTTAGAAATGCCACGTTGACTGGAGCCAATTTTAATCTATCAGAAATCAAAGATGTTGATTTTACTGGTGCAAACCTTTCCGGTGCAAACTTTCAAGACGCGGATCTTTCAAATGCCATCATGACAGGAGTTAACCTAACTGATACTAATCTTAAAAGTGCAGATCTTAACAATGCCATATTTACTGGTGCAGATCTCTCGGGTGCAAATTTACAAAATACTGGCCTCGGATTTGCAATCCTTGAGAATGCAACCCTAAATGGTGCAAACCTAAATCATGCTGATTTAGGTGGTGCAGATCTCAGGGGTGCAAATTTGACTAATGCCGACCTTACAGGTGCTGATTTGTCGGGGGCAGATATGCATTGTATTGGCAATCCCATCTGCATCCATTAAAATCAAAACATGTATGTAGTCAAATGATGCTAAATTTCGCGTTTTGATATGATATTGTAGCAGTCCATCACATTTTTTGAATGTGTAGAAAAGATTGAAAATTTGCTTTCAAAACTGGAAAAAGCATGAGATTTACTTCTAGTTGATTTGATAATCTAAAGAATATTCTTATCCAAGTATGAGTCGTTTATTTTATGACAGAGTATGACAGGCTCAAAACATCAGACATAATTGTTGAAGGCCTACTCAGATGGGGAGTAGAGGTAATTTTTGGATTACCTGGAGATGGAATCAATGGGGTAATTGAAGCATTGAGACGTCGTCAAGATAAGATAAAATTCATTCTGGTAAGACATGAGGAATCAGCTGCCTTTATGGCATGTGCATATGCCAAATATACTGGAAAACTCGGAGTCTGTGTAGCTACATCAGGACCAGGTGCAACTCATCTGCTAACTGGATTATATGACGCAAAAGCAGATGGCGCTCCAGTACTTGCAATCACCGGAAACACATATTCTGATACGATGGGAACAAAATACCAACAAGATGTAAACCTGTTGCAATTATTTTCAGATGTTGCAGTTTATAACAACATGATCAACGGTCCAGAACATGCGGAGTCTGTAATTGACATTGCATGTAGAAGTGCACTGGCACTAAGGGGCGTAAGTCACATAACCATTCCAATAGATACGCAAGAGCGAAAACTCGAAGGCAAATACACCAGACATAATGTTGGAGGCCATACGGCTCACCTTCTTTCTCCAACAACGGCTGCAAGAATTCCAGACATGGTTTTACTTGAAAAGGCGGCAGAAATTTTGAATGCAGGCAACAAAATAGTTTTGTTAGTAGGACAAGGAGCCCTGGGTGCAGGAGATCAAGTAATTGAAGTTGCAAAAAAACTTTCAGCGCCCGTAGTCAAAGCACTTCTTGGGAAGGCTGTCATACCTGATGATAATCCGTATAGCATAGGAGGCCTAGGATTGCTTGGTACTGAACCTGCAAGTGATGCAATGGCCGAAGCAGATACCCTGTTGATGATTGGAACTTCATTTCCATATATGGAATATCTTCCAAAACCCGGAAACGCAAGAGGAGTTCAAATTGACTTGTTTCCTGAAAAAATTGGGCTCAGATACCCAGTAGAAGTAGGTCTTGTCGGTGATGCAAAACGTACTCTTGACAAGTTATTGCCATTACTACGTCAAAAGGATGGCAAGTTTCTAAAATCAAAACAAGTGTCCATGAAGAAATGGAACAGTCTAATTCATTCTTCAGATCCATTGGCTAAACCAATAAAACCACAGCTAATTGCAACAGCAGTTTCAGAGGAATTGGAAGATAATGCAATAATTTCAGTAGATAGTGGAACTAATACTATCTGGGCAGCACGTTACATCAATATCCGAGAAGGAATGAAATTCTCACTCTCTGGAACTCTTTCAACAATGGCATGTGGCTTGCCATATGCCATAGCATCTCAAATTGCATTTCCTGACAGGCAGTCAATAGCTTTCGTGGGGGATGGCGGATTTACAATGCTAATGGGAGAATTTGCCACTGCAGTGAAATACAATCTCCCGATCAAAGTCATCATTATAAAAAATGACATTCTTGGAATGATTAGATGGGAACAATTGGCATTTCTTGGGAATCCAGAATATGGTGTAGAATTTTCTCCAATAGATTTTGTCAAGTTTGCAGAGGCATGTGGCGGAAAAGGATATTCAATAAAAGAACCCCATGAGATTAAGAAAGTAATGCATGAAGCAATGTCACAAAATGCACCAACCATCATAGAGGCACATGTAGATCCCTTTGAGCCACCTATGCCGCCAAAGGTAGATATTAAATTAGTAAGCAAGATGGCGGAATCTTTTGCAAAGGGTGAACCATATGCAAAGAGGATAGGGTTGACAATCTTTAGAAATCAAATACATGAAACATTAAGAAAGATTCGCCCTGATGACCAGAAAGACAAGTAGGTGCAGATATATTTTGGGCCTTTTTTTGTCTGCAAAATTTTACTATGCATTTTGACTGCGGACCCCAAAAACTATGCCAGATAGTAAATTAGTAAAGTTGCATGTAACACTTGAAATTAAAAAGATATTCTGTCGTTTTGTAGTCAAAGGAAATCTTTGTAAAAAGACTAGCTCTTTGATTTTTTTATTATCTCATTCCACAAAACCTTTGGCACGGGCATTGCAGAAAGACGAGAGTTTCTAACAAGTTCCCAGTCTTTGAATTTTGCATCATTTTTGATCTCATCCAGAGTTACAGGCCTCTTGAGCTTGTCTGATGCCTGGACATCAAACACTATGAACCGTTTGTCAGACTCTTTTGGGTTTGGATAGGGATTTGTCATGATATCCACTATTCCAACTGCCTGTCTCTCATCACCAGTATGGTAAAAAATCGCCTTGTCACCCTTTTTCATACCGCGCATGTGTTTTAATGCCAAGTTGTTATGAACTCCATCCCAGACTGTCTTTTTTTCCATCTCCAGTCTGTCAAAATTGTATACAGTTGGTTCTTGCTTTAAAAGCCAATAATTCATGGATCTTGTACCTATTCCTAATTTTATAGATTTTTCTCAGCAATATGGATATAGTTAAGATCTAATGCTTTGGTCCTGATTTTTAATCACAACAACTGGATACCATGTGCTCTTCTGTGAACCAGCAACTCTTCCTGGCTTGATACTGCATACCCGCACATCTCACACCTAAAAAAGCCAAAATCTTCTAGCGGTACTTCCTTAGACAGGAGCAGATTTTCAGAATCTATCTTGCGTATCGTATGATCTAGTCTGTTTGTCTCCTTGAGAAAATCGACTAGAATGTGATCTATATCATTTTCATTTACCACTATCAGGGATTTATCCACCTTTGCACTAAAGCCATGGCTCTTGAGATAACTTTCAAGTTCTTGCGCCACTGCGTCATCACCTGCACAGTCAACATACGTCATGATATTATGATACAGGGCCATAGTTGACAATATGTCTTGTTGTATCCACTCATGACCGTGTAATGAGACATGGTTATTTCAAGTATGAAATGGTAAAACTTGAGAATCATTTGGAAACAACCATTTTGTACTAGTCGGCATACATGGCATAATGACTGAGAAATGCCAATACAAGGAGTGTAACTACACTTCACAGCTTTTTACAACTGATAAAGACGGGAGACATTTGCTCAATTTGCAGGTTGGGAAAACACATGCATAAAGACTAACCCGTGAGATAACACAAGTTAAGGAAAAATGCTAACCAGTTTTAGTTTTTTCTGTCACCAACAAGGAATATTGTTCGCCATCAATTTAGGCTTGAAGTAATTTCCTTTCATTTATTTTAGAATCAATAATTATCTCATACTGACTAGATAATTTACCATGTCTTGCAACTGAGCCTACTTCTGATAGACCACCTGGAATTCTAGATAGTCATACCGCAGTCATCTAGACTATACCAAGTTTGCTCTTTCTGACTTCCATAATTTCTGATATGGTGCGCATGTGATACATGCCTCATTCAAATTATCATGTTATAGTATTTCATGATGTGAAAAATAACTCTGGAAAAATTTGAACCATGCATAATTTAATTATTTATTTCCAAATCAAACAAGGCATGATTTCTGCAGCCTTTTCCAACCCGTATGACGAATACAGAAACGTAAATCTAGACGGTGGATAGATCAGTACAACAATATCTTCCAAAAACATATCTATGAAGAAACAATAACGTTTTAGATTTTTTCCAGAACTGTCATAGATTCCAAGATATTCTAGAAACGATATCCGTCATCATGTGGTTCAGACTGTTTATTGTCTAGATGTTTTTCTATCACATCTTGTACGTATTTCTGATCAGATATAGAAAGTGATTCATCTTTTCGCAGTGCAAGCAGGATTGTATACAATCTAGTTGTATCCCCGATGCCATTTTGCATTAAAATCACAATTGATTTCATCAGATCCTCTGACATGACATCTTGTCGTCAGTATGCTAGATAAATGTGAAAATAATCAAGAGTATGCCTTGTGTACGTAACACCACTTCCAGGCATAGTTTGGCAGCGCAACCATTACCGGATGTCCAGTTTTTTTAAAATGGTTTGTTGCATGCGTTTCAGGCGATGAATCGCAACATCCTACATGACCACAGGATAAACAAAGACGTAATGCCACCCAGTCGGTGCCCTCTTTTTCACACTCTTCACATCCCTCAGTATTTGGAGAAACTTTCCGTACACCATCATAGTGCTCACATTTTTTGTCTGTCATTTCTCAACTGTAAACAGCGCCAAAGTAAAATAATTTTTCTTGTCAGTCCACATGTGCACAGGTCTGAACCCAGTCCTTTTTGCCATGTTTTTGATTTGAGATGTGGTGTACTTGTGAGAATATTCCGTATGAATTAATTCATCTTTTTTGAATTTCAAAAACAAATCAATAACAGGCATAAAGACATGTTGTTTTGTAAGGGATTTTAGGTACATCTCGATTCTCCGGTGTTTTTTATTAAAGACTGCCACATGTTTGAACTTGGTCAAGTCAAAATTTGCACCAAATTCCTTGTTCAAACGCAACAAGAGATTACAATTGAAATCTGCAGTGATGCCTGAGGAATCATTGTATGCCAATTCTAATATTTTTACATCCTTTACCAAGTCAAGGCCAAGCAACAACATATCACCAAGATTCATGGAACCGTGGATTTTTTCTAAAAACTCTATTCCATCTTCTGGGCTAAAGTTGCCCATGCTAGAACCCAAAAACGCGACAAGTTTTTTTGTGTGATCTAACGTCCTGATAAATTCAAGCCCTGTTTCATAATTGTCAATGATTCCAGTTATCATCAAGTTCTCATATTCATCATGCAGATTAATTGAGCTGTCCTTTAGGATGTCCGAAATATCAACTGGGTAATACTCTACATCTTTTTGTTTACAAGTCAAAATTTCCAAAAGTTTACGTGTCTTGATAGACGAACCACTTCCAAGTTCCACCAGAGCAAAGTTGTCTACAAGATATTCTGACAGGTCTGATTTTATTTCATCAAGTATCTCAAATTCCGTTCTTGTAAGATAATATTCTGGCAAATTACATATTTTCTCAAAGGTCTCTGATCCTACATCGTCGTAGAAAAACTTGGACGGGATGAACTTCTTTTTCTGTGACAAGCTAAATGCTATTTCTTGAGCCATGTCGGAGTTTGTCATAACTTTTGGTTTAAAGTAGCAAAACCTGGGGGTTACTGCAATTTTTTCATAATTTTCAATCTCCATCTGCTGCTTTCTAATCATATGTCCTCCACGCACCTAAACCCTGCAAACATCCACCGCTCATCAGGCCTGAAAAAGTTCCTATAGCTGTTCTTGACCTGATATCTAGGAGTAGCAAACGAAGAGCCACGAAGTACCTTTTGGTTTGAAAACCACTTGTCATTATATTCTGCAAATCCAGACTGGAATCCAGGATAGCCTACAAAATCCGAAGTTGTCCATTCCCAAACATCCCCCATCATCTGGTGTATCCCATAATGACTTTTTCCAGACGGATATGAACCAATTTCAGCAGGTCCCCAGATGTATGACTCTAACAAGTTTGCGTGATTTTCAGAGGGGGTTTCATTACCCCATGGATATAGCGTCTTTTTCTGTTTTTGCTCATTCCATGAAGCAGCTTTTTCCCATTCTGCCTCTGTCGGCAGTCTCTTTCCTGCCCATTTGCAATACGCATATGCTTCATAGTATGAAACGTTACAGACAGGCTCGTTGGGATTAATCGATAGATTGCCTCTGAAATCATGCCTTGTCCACAGGCCACCTTCCTTCTCCCAATACATAGGTGCATTCCAATTATTTTTCTTGATTTGATCCCATCCATCTGCAAGCCAAAATTTAAAATCTTCATATCCTCCCGAGTCCATGAATTTCAAATAATCTCCATTTGTTACTGGAAACACATCAATACTATACTGGTTCAGGTACGTTTTATGTTCTGGGAGTTCAATGTCGTAACAAAAATCATCTCCATAATACCCAAGCTCATACAATCCACCTGCAATCTTGACAGAATTTTTTTCAACAGGTAATGGTTTTGGAGCAGTGTGATGTTTTACGGGCCGGTATACACTTGCAAGCAAATGTTGCAAGTCATATACTAAAAGTTCCTGGTGTTGACATTCATGATTGAATGCAAGCTTGAACATATAATCGAGATTAGTGTCCGCAACATGATTTTTTAAAAATTCTTCGACTCGCTTGTTTATAATGTCGAAATATTGTAGTGTCTCATTAACTGTAGGTCGTGACATTATTCCACGCTTTGTCTTTTCATGTGGGGTACCAAGTGCCTGATAGTATGAGTTTAGGACCTTGGAATATTCTTGAGAATAAAATTCGTAACTTGGGTTCATCTTACTCATTATCACCTCGTAGAACCAAGTGACGTGACCCAAATGCCATTTTGGTGGGCTCATAAATGCAGCGGTCTGGACTACAAAGTCTTCTTTTTCAAGCGTCTTTACCAGCTCAAGTGTTTGTGTGCGGGTTTTTCTAAACTGTTCCGATAAAAACACCATATCAGAATTTTCTTG
>JARCRW010000005.1 GCA_029850515.1 Nitrosotalea sp.
ATTTTACATATTATGCAATGGGTCACCTCCATGAGCAAGAGATAAGGCAATTTTCCCACCTTGGAGGCCCCTTGGCATATCCAGGATCCATCGAACTTACGTCAAGCGAGGGAATAAAAGAGACACAAAAGGGATTTTATCAAGTAGACATTTCACGGCCTGAACCGCATCCAACATGGATAAAACTTGACACTAGGCCACAGTTTTCCATTAAAACTTCAATGGGGGATATCTCAAATGACATAGATGCGTTATCTGAAAAAATAAGGTCGCTTGTAAGAAAACCTGTGATAGAACTAAAAATCACAGGTGAGACGTTGGAACCAGGACTTGTACAATCTCAGATTTCCAAGTTGTCAGATCTAACGCTACGTTGTTTTTGGAAACATATTTCCAAGGAACAGTCAAACGGGTCCATCTTTGCAGATAAACCACTAAGGATGGAAGAAGAGATGTACAGGATTGCAAATGACATACTTGGCTCTATTGACATGACAAATTTTGCAATAAATGAACTCTTGCCGCTATTATCAAAAGGTAACACAGACGAGGCAAATCAAGCAGTGATTGATAACTTTGAGAGATTCAAAAAAGGAGGGAAAAATGTTACAGTCAGTTGAATTAGAAAATTTCCTGTCGCATAAAAATACAAAATTAACATTTGACAGAGGCGTAACAGTATTCGTTGGACAAAATGGTGCTGGAAAATCAAGCATTATTGATGCAATAACATTTGCATTATTTGGAGAACACCTGCGAAAATCAACAAAGGGTCTTTTGCGAAGAGGGAGCAACCAGTCATATGCCAAAGTAGAGTTTTCCATAGGAAGTAGGCAATTCGAAGCAGTACGAAAGATAGATTCCAAGGGAACGGTTGGTGCAGTACTTCATGAAAAAATTAACGGTGAGTCAGTTCCCCTTGCTGCAGGGGAACGAAGACAGTTTGGAGAATCAATGACAAAGACAATTGAAGATTTGATCGGATTAGACTTTGAAAAGCTCAAGGTTGCATCCATTGTACAACAAGGCGAACTACAAGCAATAATTGAAGCAGACCCTAAAAAATTCAAAGAACTAGTCAATGCAATAATTGGCATAGACAAACTTGACATTGCATATGAATCTATGAAAAAATCAATAGATAATTTTAGAACCACAGTCAGATCTAGGCTGGGTTATGATGATACCAACATGGACACGCTTCAGAACAGAATTGATGTATTATCAAAAGAGATTGCATTTCTTGAGCCACAAAAAAGAAAACTTGAGGCAGATAAGATATTGCAAGAAAATGAGTTTTTCATTTCGCAGCAGAATGTGGAATCAGGCACACCTAAAGAACTAAAAATAAAAGAAATTGAGAACAAAAAAGAAGATCTTCTCAGACACTTGCGAGACTCTATGGTTAGGATGAAACGGGATCTGACGGAGAAGGAGAAAAAACTTGCAGAATGTTCAAACAGCTTGTCAATTTCATCTGTGAAATTTCAAGTTGAATCAGATGCAAAACAGGCACAGTCAGATATTGACAGAATCAACATAGAATTAAGGCAGGTGGGAGAAAAAATAGCATCAGTGCAAAGCCAACAAGACATTGCAAATAGATTACATCTGGTGGACGGTAAATGCCCTGTCTGTGACTCTAAAGTTGACAAGCTAAACCCATTGTTTGACGAAAAATACATCATGTCTGAACTTGAGGCATTAAAAAAGAAAACAGAGATTGCGACAAAGGAGAACACCGTGACTCAAAATAAGAAAAAAGAACTGGATGCAAGACTTCAGCAAATCACAAAGGCAGAAGGAATCTTGTCTTCAAACAACATAAAAAGCCAAGAGGACTTGGTCAAACTAGAAGAAGAAATATCACGATTGCGTATCAATACAAGGGATATACCCCTTGAGATAAACATCGGAAACCTCATGCAATATGCAATTGACGAATATTCAACTAATGTAGTAAAATCAATGTCCACACTAGTTGAAGATACAAGAGATTTCAATATCAACAGTTTTAGAGATTTAAAATTAAAGATAGAGCAACAGAGAAGAGCTCTGAGCACATTAGATCAAGATATAGTTGCCGTAAATACAAAATTAAAGATATATCAAGATGATTCCGAAAAAATTTCTCATATATTACTAGAACTACAAGAAGTAAAACAATATGTTTCAAATCTTGAGACAATACGCAGTCAGATTTACAATAGAGATGGCCCTGTTGCCACAAGCCTTCGTTCTTGGGCGTTGTGTACAATATCACAAAAAGCCTCAGAATATCTTTCAACATTCAATGTAAAAATTCAGAGAATCACATTGGAAGACAAGGCAAGAGACATTGGAGTTACCTGTCATGCCGGAAATCTGGAACTTGATCTAGAGTCGCTAAGCGGAGGAGAGAAGGTGAGTGTGGCGCTTGCGCTACGTCTTGGAATGGCCCATTTCATGGGATCGTCAAATTTGAATTTCATCATTCTTGATGAGCCAACCACTCACTTGGACCAAGAGAGAAGAAAATCTCTTGTAAACGTACTTGCACAGGCATTTGAATCAAATATTGACTCCATTTCCCAATTCATCATAATCACACATGACTCCGACATATTTGAAAATTCAAACATTGACGCAATCTATGATTTCAAATCAACGCCAGAGGGAACTGTTGTTACACCGATCTAGCCGCCAGTCAGCTTGGCAAACTTTTCGTTTTTTGACAGGCTTTCCATGAATTTCAGATTCGACAATGCAACCACTGCCGAGTCTCGAACTTGTTCACTAGAATCTTCTAGTGCTTTTTGTAATGTTTCCTTTGCATCTTGAGAACCAATTACCCCAAGTGCAACAGCTGCCTCATGTCTTACAAAAAGACTTGGATCGTTCCTTGTTGCATCTTCTAGTGGTTTTATGCCACTTCTCAAGCACATTTGTCCCAGAGAAAATGCAGCCTCATGTCTTACCAATTCATTTGGATCATTTTTTAGCACACTTGCAACATGTGGTACAACATCCTCTCCGCCCATGTCCACAAGAATGCAGACTGCCCTGCACCTTATCACAAAATCATCATCATCTAATAGACCAACAAAATATTCCTTGTCTTTATTTTCATATTTTTCTTCCATCTCTGACAAGAGTTCAAGACGTCCTGTGGGAATAACTTCCATGCACTCGATTTTCATCATCGAGTATTTAGTCGTTATTGATGTTTCAGACAGATAACAGTCCTACTAAACAAGTTCTGCAAATAACCCTCTTTACTCACACATCCATCTGAGAGGGAATCAGTCAGATCATGCCAAAACATGGGGAGATTCAATTTGACAGATTATTCACAAAACCATGTGAGCCATTTTTAATTCATTAGTGCTCTAGTCATACAGACAGATTATGTTTTGCTGCCCTGACTTGTAAAACTAAATTATTTTTTTGGAAGTGTTTTTGTAATACGTCTTCTGATACAAGCAGCTTGTCAGTATACAAATAGACGTTTCTTGTGAATTCAAATCCAGATGAATTATGTATTTTTTTACTGCTCGTATCATCACCAATATTTGTTTCAGTGTATTTTTTTATCTCCAACAAAAATTTCTCTACCAGGTCAGGAAGTTGTACATATTCATTGCTTAATTCAGAAATTATTATCCCAATGTGCACGTATCGTTCAGCATCATTTCGAATTGCCAATATTTGAAATTTCTTGGTGTTTTTTATTTCCCTAGTTTTTTTGTCAGTCAGTACAAACTCCCATTCAGCATGGATTCTGGAACATTGTGGAAATTCATTTTCCACCTTAGATGTCATTGTTTCAAAAACATCAGTTTTTTTTGAATGCATCTGTGAGCAACAAGTAAACAAGGTTCTTTATGTCTAGCGCCTGATTTATTGTAGTTTAAAAAGCAAACAAGTATTACTTACGAGTTATTTTTGTAAAAATCCAAAAATAGTTTATCAGTATATCACATGTTCCTTTTGAGAACGTTGCACTATTGCAGGAATGATAGATATTATCAAGACAAATGTCGAGAGGTAAAATATCAGGTGAATTGATTTGATAAAGAGCGGTATTGCCGCTTCAGTGTTCACGTTACCAGAAGAACCCAAAAAAATTGATTCCAGTTCATACAGTGGAACGGTACTAGCAAGCAGTGCAAAAGATATTCCTAAGCTAATCATGTTGCCAAGGGTTACAAGAGTAGTACTCATTCCTGCTGCAACTCCACGCCTTTGAGGTGGAACTGAACTCATTATTGATGATCTGTTGGGAGATGCAAAGAGTCCCATCCCCGTACCCACTAGTGAAAGAGGCAAGACCAAATCGCCAAAGCCTGTTTTAGGCCCAATCTGAGAAAGCATCAGGAATCCAATTGCGGATACCACCAACCCAAGCACAGTAAGAAGCCTAGAACCATACTTGTCTGATAACCATCCACTAATCGGCCCAAATGTTGCAATTGTAAAAGATACAGGTATTAGATAAAGGCCAGCTGTAAACGGAGTGAGGCGCATAGATGGTCCTTGTAGGTAAAATGCCATTATCAGCACTAAAGCACCTCTTGCCAATGCATTTAGAAATATGGTAATGTTCCCCGCAGAAAAAAATCTTATTTTAAAAAGAGATAGATCAAACATTGGCTCTTTTACTTTGGATTCAACATACCCAAACAACACCAACATGCCAAATCCTCCAGCCAAAAGAAATATCGCAACAAAAGAATTCACCACCTGAAGAGAACCAAAAGTTATTCCCAACATTATCATGACAAGCCCTGCAACAAGAATTGAGTTTCCAATCCAGTCTATCTTGCCTTTTATTATTGTCCCAAGTTCCCTAAGTTTTGCGCGAGACCAGACAATTGCAAAAACTCCTATTGGTATATTGACCCAAAAGATTGCTCTCCAGCCAAGTGTTTCGGTCAATATTCCCCCAAGCACTAGGCCTAGTGCAGAACCAATCACAATAGACACTTGATTTAGACCAAGAGCCTTGCCCCTTTCTTTTACATCAAAAGCATCAGTCAGGATTGCGGCACTGTTAGAGAAAAGAAATGCGGCTCCAAACGCCTGGAGTATCCTAAACAGTATAAGCTCCGTTCCAGTCTGTGCAAGACTACAGAGAAAAGACGCAATCGTAAAGAGTACTAGCCCAAAATTATAGAGTTTAACCCTTCCAAACATATCCGCCAACCTGCCAAAGCTAAGAAGAACGGACGAGGTAACAAGGCCGTATGAGAGTATTATCCAGATTGTCTCAATCAGCGAGACATGCAGATCTGGAACAAGTCTGGGCAGAGCTATGATGAGAATGTTAGCATCAAGGGATGCCATTAATACGCAGATCGTAGTATTTGTTAGCGCTATCCACTTGTACTGCATTGTCTTGACTTGGATAAATTGTTATAAATCTCATGTTGGTGGTAAAATGGTTTTAGGTGGAATTGTGGATTCTATGCATTGGCCACATATTGCTCAGGCAGATCAATTAAGATTAATTCAGTTGGCACTTCAGCCCGTATTACCAGATCATCCACTCGTGATATCATTGCAGCATCTCTTGTCTCCATCATGTAATTGCCTAGTTTTATTTTGCCATCGATTACAAACAAGTATGATTTTCTCACAGGTCCCAACTTGTGCTGTACTTGGCCACCAGCAGTCAACGTAGAGAGATAGAATGTAGCATCTTGGTGTATGTGCAACGCATGTGCATCATGATTGTTTTCAGATACAACTACGGGCACCAGTTTGTTTGTTCTTTCTTTTTTTGTGAATTTTTTTTGTTCCCAAGATGGTGCAAGGTTTTTTTTATTTGCAAATATCCACATTTGTAACAGTCTCAAGGGTTTGTCTTTTGAGTGATTTGATTCAGCATGCATTATTCCAGATCCAGCAGTCATTCTTTGAACTTCACCCGGATATATTACGCCGTGATTTCCTTGATTGTCCTTGTGTTCTAGTTCTCCATCTATGACATATGTTACAATTTCCATGTCCCGGTGATGATGAAAATCAAATCCTGTGTCAGGCTGTATTTCATCGTCATTGAATACGCGCAATGGTCCAAAATTCATCTTGTCTGGATTTTGATAGTCTGCAAATGAAAAATGGTGGAATGTCCTAAGCCAGTCAGTCTTGTTTTCATAGTGCTCACCAGATCTTATTATCTCGATACCCATTATTTATCCATCTTCATTTTTTTTCTGAATACCTTTGCAATATTACGTATTGTCACGCTGCTGATACCAGAGACGCTGGCTATCTTGTCCTGGGTTGCCTTTTCACCATTCATTATCGCAGACATGAATAAAGCAGTTGCCGCAAGTGACACGGGATTTTTTCCATCCGCAATACCTTTTTTCTTGGCAATCTCAATTATATCAAGCGCATCCCTTTGTGCCTTTTCGCTAAGACCTACAGAAGTTCCTATCTTTGAGACAAATTCCGAGGGGTTCAACGAATCTACTTGCAATTCCAATGCCTTGACAAACACCCTATAGTGTCTGGACAGATTTTTGAATGAAATGTTTCCCGCACTAGATACATCTTGCAGAGTCCTTGGCACTCCAGACTCTCGGCATGCTACATATAATGCAGAGAGAATCATTCCAGAGATTGTTCTTCCCCTGATGATATTTTTTGTCAGTGCTTTTCTATACAAATATGCAGCTCGCTCAACTACTGCATCAGAGACATCAATCTTTGACTGGATAGCGCTCATTATTACAAATGCAGAACGCAGATTCCTTTCAGTAGAATTTGATTTACTCCTGCTGTCCCAGGTACGTAGCCTGTTGAATGTATATTTCATGTATGTAGATATAGAATTCCCTGATGCATCACGGTCAGTGTTTCCAATTACAGTAGACAATCCCTTGTCATGAATGGACAGTGCAGAGCCAAGCCCTGTTCTGGTACCAGCATTGTAATCGTCCACTGAAAATGATCTTTGTTCAGGCCCATAGTCCTCCACCTTGTCTGCAAGAACTGCCCCACATCTTACACATAAGATCTCTCCACGAACACTGTCAGTTACAAATGGACCGTGTGATTTTCCATCATGCAAGCACGTCTTGCTTTTTTCAATCGCAAGTTCCTGTTTAGTCGATATCATTTGTATAGTTACTATACACTAGAAAGTATTTAAAATGGCAAGTGACTTTACGTATATCAGATTAACCAATAGTAATCCACACCAAATCTTTTGCTTGAAAAATCAGATACACTCATACAGTTTCTAGAGGTTTTGAATAGATCTCTTTTAAGATCCGTGGTTTTCCATCCTTGAATACATCCTTGGCACAATACTGCATGGAAAAGGCAGCCATGGACTCCAGTATAGGGTTCAGGGCCAATCCCTTTTTCGTAATGGCATATTCAATTTTTACAGGCGTACCTGCATAGACTCGCTTCTCAATTATTCCATTTTTTTCCATTTCACGCAACCTTGCAGACAAGGTCTTTGGGTTTATTCCCTCTACAGAATCCAGAAATTGGTTGAATCTGTTCTGGCCTAGCTTTGTCATGTTACGCAAAATATGGACGGTGAATTTCTTTCCAATAATTTTAAAGGTATTATCAATAGGGCAGGCCTTCAGGGAATCAAGGAGAACCTTGCACTCTTCTTCTTTCAACTTCTCATCTACTCACTTGGTAATCATACTATCGCTTTCTGACTTATATGCTTACCTTTGTATATCAAATATAAAAATAACATGACCAGATCATATCACTGACACCGATGAACTCACATCAAAACACCGGCCATGTCACATTAGGTGGAAATACATGTGACAAAACTTTTCAGATTCAGTCAAGCGGTTTTGATCTAAAGCAATTAATACAAATCTCAACTGTCTTCCCATACTTTACCGAGTAATGTGCATCAAGTTCCCTATGTCGGCCACACATGAAACAAAGGCCAAAATTCATGCAATAGTAATGATAACATTCGTAATAGATTTTGTGTGTTACACTAGATATTACTTTTGAACTTGCTTGAAAAAGCAAATAGAGTAATAATCATGGTAAAAGATATTCCAAATAGAGGCACTGCAAGCTGTCCAAATTCAGGAACTGTTGCAGTCACGGTCTTGGTTTGTGTTACAACAAACCCATTTACTTTTGCACTGGCAATGATGTTGAAATCTCCAGATGTTGCAGTAGGAGGGAGTTTAAACTGGAGTGCAAAGTTCCCGTTTTGATCAGATGATACAGTTCTGATTAATATCAAGTTTCCAGACGAGTCTTTTATTTGTAAAGCAACAAGTGCATTTGGTTGTCCTGTCACTGTGCCATTTAACGTAACAGTATCACCTGGCACATAATGATCCTTGTTAGTAGTAATCACAATGGACTGTTCCTCCTGAGCAAACGAATTTGAGACTACTGGTAGTGTTAGTAACACAATCACAGCAAGAAACAGTCTATCGTGATTTGCCTTATGAAAGACCGACAAAATATGATAGTTCATTTGATTGTGATGTTCCTCCTTTGTTTGGCCAGTCAGTAAATACATTTGCATAAACGCTGGCAAGCCCAGTTCCAGACTGTGCTGGAACATAATAAGGCAGAATTACTTCAGATTGTCCCGGGCTTAGTGCATACTGGGCAGATGCAGTACCAAGACTGCTCACATTAGAATCAAAGATATTTACTGTTATAAGGGATTGCACACTCACGTTGGAATCAATTACAACTTTTACGTATCCTGTTTGCCCTCTCTGGATTAAAGATGTTGGATTTCCTTGCTGGTCGGTTGGTTGTACCGACACGATGGAGATTCCGGTTGGTCCGGTAGAATTGTTTTCAACATTTGCAACACATGGGTTTACCCCATTTACAACAGTCAGTTGTCCCGCATTGTTAAAACAAGACTGTATTTTGCTGTCTGCAAGACCATATGCAACATTTAGTTCATTGTTCAGGCTTACCATTTGAACATGATTTACCGTGGCATATTTGTTAAATGTTACAAG
>JARCRW010000006.1 GCA_029850515.1 Nitrosotalea sp.
GAAGAAAAAGATTTTCATGCCTGTATTGAGATAAAAGATATTCGTATCGATGGTGATATCAAGTGGGTTTTTGATGGTTCTAAATGGTATCCACTTAGGGTTAAAAAGCGATCAATTCCATCCGACGAAAATTTACGTCTAGAACAATCAGACGAAGACTATACAGAACCTCTGAAAGATGGATTTAAATACTATGCAAGTTTTTTGGTGATTAGGTAATTTAGATATGCAAGATTGGAGTCAAGCGGGCGTATACATACCATTGATGGTAGGATTGATACCAGGATTCATTTACTGGTGTGTAATTACCGCAAAGAAACACAAGTAAATTAACTAAATCTTTTATCTTCTTTTTATAATTTTTATCTCCTAACGCAAGTTTAGTAGAACCTTCTAAACTATGTTGTATAGATTATGATATGCTGTATGTGATTAATCCCCTTTTGGAACTATTAACATGAAAACCTGGCTACTCTCAAGTTTCTTGATTATAGTATTATTTACAACCAATCTTGCTTGGGCTGATCTTCCACCCTCAACAAGCCTTGGTGTTGTAGTACTCCAAACAGAATATTCTGACAAAGCAAGTGATGGTACTACTGTAGTGTTCGGTGAGGTCCAAAATAACCTCGATTCTCCTGTCAATGCAGTTACAATTGGAGTTACGTTCATGGATAGCAACTCTAATCAGATAGAATACAAAACCGGAACAACTCTTTTACAGGTAATACAGCCTGGAGGCAAAGCTCCTTTCATGATATCATCTACAAAAGCGGATCCGTCTATCACTCAAATCCAAGTAAAAATTGCAGGATTTCAGTCGTCGTCTGCAAAGCAACAACTCTTGCAAATTTCCTCTGGGTCTCTTCAAGTTTCTGACAACTTGCTCATTTCTGGTAATATAACAAATAATGGAGCGCAACAATCTACTAATACAAAACTCTACTTGATATCATATGATGCCTTTCAACGAATAGTTGCTATAGGAATATCTGATCCTATTTCTATTGACCCTGGAAAAGATTCTCAATTCAGCATTACTTCGGATTCAAACACTAGGGCACAGTCCTACATGATAGTTGCAGAATCTGATAATTATCAATCAAAACTGATCCCTGTAAATGGTGTCCAGGTGACGCTACCTGTGATTGTAAGTAATACTATGATAACTAACCCTAATGGAACTTCGTATTCTACAATTCCAGTAAACGCATCTGTAAAGATAGCAAGCGATGCAAAATATCTTCTCAATTCTACCCAGTCGTTTATCTACTATGTTCAAGTCAAACAATTCAATGGACAAGTAGCATTCATAGGAAAATACGAGGGAATATTTCTTGGTCCAGGAAGTCAAAATGTATCAGTAGACTGGAGACCGAATACGGCAGGATCCTATTTTGTTGAGACATATGTGTGGAATTATGACTCTGTTCCTCTTTCCTCTGCAGTACCATCAATTAATGTAGTACTTGTTAAATGATAAAGACCATAAATACAAGATATTAATTATGACTAGATTCAAACTTGTGGCTTTGGGCGGTACATTTGATATTATTCACAGGGGACATATTGAACTTTTAAGAAATGGATTTTCAATCTCATCCAAAGTTATCATAGGTCTGACCAGTGACGAACTTGCAAGGAAAAAAGGAAAAAACCCCCTCAATGATTACTCTAGACGATACAAAACACTAGAAGGTGTGATAAAAGAAAATTTTCCAGATTCCACGTATATGATAAGCAAACTTGACAATGATTTTGGTCCGGCAGTATTGGAAAAAGAGGTGGAAGCATTGGTGGTAAGTGAAGAGACTTCGTCAAAAGGCAAAGATTTGAACAAATTACGGGCAGAAAGAAATTCTCCTCCAGTTGCAGTGATTGTTGTCCCCATGGCTCTTGCCAAGGATGGTACACGTATCTCTACAACACGAATCAAAAACTCTGAGATTGATGCTGACGGAAATATACTTAGTTGACAAACAACTTTTCAATCTTTGAGTAGGTTACATAAAACTCTAAAATGTCTGGTAAGACATTGAAAGAATTAACAGACAGAATGTTTAGCAAAATGTCTTCTGATATCACAGGTCTGAAGGAAGGCCTTGATCCTGAAAATATAGCACTCTGGTACAATAAAGTAATTGAGGAAGCAAAGGAGATGGCTCCACCGTGGCTTGTAGATAAAATTGGTGTAAAACAAGATCCGATCCTTTATCTGAAATTCAATCTCAACATATCAAAACGAGCCGTTCGCTATCTTATGATGGCAATATCTGATAACCTCGATGACATGCCCTATACAACTCGACTATACTTTCTCAAGGTGCAAGAACTAATCACTCAAGAAATGGACAAGTCTCTTGTCTGAAATTACTCTTTTGTTATTTCAACAATGTCTTCACGAATTTTGGTCTCTGTGATTTTGTTTACATCATCAATTACAGACTGGATAAAATCTGCAAAAAATTCTGCCTGAAACTTGTCTCTAAACAGTACACTATGGGCAGATTTATCTTTTAGAGATATGATTATCTCATTTTCAATTATCTCTAAAATGCCACTGATGAAAATTTCATTATCATCTTTTATGTATATTAGGCTAGCAAGTTTCTGCGCTTCATAATTATCTGCACATGTAATGTCTATTTTCATATTGGTTAATCAAACATGAACTTGTCTACTTGATCTTTTGCTTTTTCTCTTTGCTTCTTGAACTCTGATAGGAAAGGCTTGGTAGCATCTTTTAGGTTGCACTTGCATTCTCCACATAGTAACTGTCCGCTCTTGCACTTTCTTGCCCTCTCATCAGATTCCTTTTCAGTATCAAAGAAATACCTTAGATACCAAAATACTGGACATATGCTAAAGTTTGCACCAAGTTTTCGTTGAAGCTCAACAGTGGGCTGTCCACCCGTAAATGTACTTGAAATCTTTTTGTCTATTGTACTGTCATCATCCGTAGTAAATATGGCAGTCTCAGGAATTGAAGAAGACATTTTCCCTTGCATGCCAAGCCCCGGCAAAAACTTGGAATGAATCTGGGCAGGTTTTGGATATCCTAATTTTTCAGCAATGTCTCTTGTTACTCTCCAATAGGGATCCTGGTCTATTGCTGCAGGTATGAGAACAGGTGTGGGACGCCCTTCCATTATTGATGGTAAAAAACACGGTGCTGCCTGTATTGGTGGAAACCCAATCATACCTATGTTTGTAGAATTTTCAAATCCAAAAACTGCCTTGACAGTAGAATAGGTAATTCTTTTTGCTATTTCAAGTGATATGGGATAAATCCGTTTGATGTCTTTTGTATCAATTAGGATCTTTGTCTTTTTTGGATCAAACCCAATGGCAATTATATCCAAGATGTTTTCTTGTGTAAACTTTGATACATCATCCATAGATTTTCCATCACTGTACAGAAACTTTTCATCATCAGTTAACTGAAATATCAAATTGACATCAAATTTTTCCTGAAGATATTTTGTGAAAATCCATGGGAGAAGGTGTCCCATGTGAATTTTTCCTGATGGACCTCTTCCGGTGTAAAGATAAAACTTGTTTCCTTTCTCATATTCTGTCAAAATCTTATCCAAATCCCTATGGCTAAAAAAGTAGCCTAACTTTAACATCGGATGTACCTCACCAGTTATTTTTTCAATACGTGCTTCTAATTCTGGGGAAATCTTTTCTGTGCCAAACTTCTGCATGAGTTTATCATAATCAATATCTCCTTCTACGCTCCAAGGAGTTACTGTAAACTCTTCAGATGACATTCATGATTCAGTTAGGTTAAGGTTTAAAAAGTCTTTATGGCTATTTACGTAATTACAACATTGTCATTTGTAAGCAATCTCTAAACATGATGACAGTATAATCTCTTACAAGTGAAGACTCTACATATTACAATAATTGCAATTCTGATCTTTTCTACATTGTTGTATCTAAAACCAATTCAGGCAGAAAATACAGGTAACATAATGATTGTTAACCCTCAAGTTCAACCATCTGTAATTAAAGTTGGAGACACATTTGTAATCAATGCAACTCTGGTCAACAATTCAACAAATGCCATAAATGTGAAAAATGGTTGTGGAGGGCCATTCTCTGTAGCACTTGATGAGCATGCTAAATCTGAGGTAAAAGTATGCAACTGGATGGCAATTCAAATAATACTAAAACCTGGTCAAAACATTACTGGATCAAGTCTAGCTTCGAACATTGCTTATAGAGCAATAGAGTCTGGGGTGGCAAATGCAACCGTAACATTTTCGTATGTTGTGGAAAACAATACTTCTCCTAATTTGTCATTTGATAATAATGCCACTGACATCTCAAAATCATTTGTGTATACAGTGTCAAACCAATCTGTACCATCAATCTCTGGTATATCCTCACCGCTTGCACAATTCAAGTCAGGAGTTTTGGCAAATAATGTAACATGCAAACAAGGTCTTGAATTAATTTTCAAAGCAGAAGATGGTTCTCCGGCATGTGTGAAACAACAAACAGTACAGGTACTTGTTGAACGCGGATGGGCAAAAAGCCAAGAAAATGGAGTTCTTGTAACACTTGCTGCAGGCCAAAGAGAAGGACCATTACTTGTACAAAAGATCTTCCCTGACAATATTCAGGGTTCAGATTTTCGAGAATATCCTCTTGCAACAAATGTTGGTTATCCAATAACTTTGCATATTGGAGATAGTGCAAGTAATGGTTGTACTGTTGAGCTAACACTTGTTAAGATTAGTAACAATACGGCTACATTTCTTAAAAAAGAATATCAAAATAGACCATGCCCGATTTGTCTTTCTGAAAACACTGTAATTGATACACCAAATGGTCCTATCAATGTCAAAGAACTAAAGATTGGACAGGCAGTGTTGACACAAGACAGTTCTGGTCACAAGCAAACTGGAATGATATTGAAGACCGGAAGAACTATGGCTCCTCCCGGTCATATCATGGTTCATGTAGTTTTAGCTGATAAAAGAGAGTTGTATGTATCACCAAACCATCCAACAGCAGATGACCGACTCTTCGGAGAGTTATTGATAGGAGATGATCTTGATGGTTCTAAAATAAAAAGTGTGGAACAGGTGACGTACAATGGAACTTATACATATGATGTATTGCCGTCTGGTCAAACTGGATTTTACTGGGCAAATGGAATTCTGGTTGCAAGTACACTCAAATGAAAACTCTGCATTACAATTGTTCTGTTTTAAGCCACAAAAAGCATACTTTAAAAAGTCTTTATTGTATAACAGTTAAAGTCTACCAAACAATTTCTGACAAGTGCTTATACTCTATCTTAAAATGCAACGAATCTTTGATATCTTTATGAATAAAGATGGCAACAAGATTGCTCTGCTGATATCCATATCTAGTATCATCATTGTTATTGGTTATGTCCTTTCTACTGTCACATCTACTACACCAGTACATGATGCTTCTTCATATGTAGGAGTAAAGCGAGACATTTTCTTATTCACTTCAGAAATGGCAGAGTTTAATGAAACCAAAATGGGTATGCCAAAAGATACTTTCACTCCCGACGCAATATCTGTATACAAAGGTGATACATTACTAATTCATTTTTTTAACACTGAGGCTGAAGGAGGTGATACACATTCATTTACAATTTATAGTAAGCCGTATAATGTTAACGTAGTACTGAATCCAGGTCAGAACAAAACAATTACCATTAATGCCAATACCACTGGAATATATCGTTACATATGTACATTTCATCCTCCAACCATGACAGGAAATTTGGTTGTTCTGGAACCGCCTACCAAGTAGATATTTGATACTTGGTTCATAATTTAACTAGAACTAACCTAGTTTAAGCCCTAAAAAGTATGGTTTAAGAAGTCTTTTTGGCTTTTTGTGATAATGTCACAAATTTTGCATCCTATTGAGCAAAAAATTCTCAAGACCCTGGCCGAAAAGAAAAACTTGACACCCGAGGAACTTGCTACAATTACACAACTTTCCCTAGACCAGATAAGGCGCGGCATTGAATGGCTCAAATTCAAAAATCTAGCCCATGTCACTGAATCGGAGAAAACTGTTGTAACATTAGGCAAGAGAGGTAATGAGGCACTTGAAAAGGGGCTACCAGAAAGACAACTTGTAAATCGTCTAAAGTCATTAGATGGATACTCTTGCGAACTTGATGATGCAAAAAATTACCTAAAAAACGAATTTGGCCCTGCTATTGCAAATGCAAAGAAGAATGGTTGGATTGAAATTTACCACAATAGGCTCATGTTAAAGGGATATCATGATGCCACAGCTGAAGAGAAAATTATCAAAATAATATCATCTAAAACTCCTGCAGGGGTGTCTGCAGATGAATTCGAAGACAAGAGTGCACTAGAATCTCTGAAAAAAAGACCCGAGTTTGTAGTTCTTGATTCCAAAAAATCTGTCTTGGTTGGTCTTACCGAACAAGGACTGGAGACAGCCAAAAGTGTACCTAATGAAATTGATCTTACAAGTATGTCTGAGACTGTATCTGTGTCTGATTCAGAAGTAAAAGTTGCAAGGGCTATAGATGTACAAGCTTCTGCTCCACCTGTATTTGCTGCACGTAGTCATCCGTTAAGAGATGTCATAGACGAAGTGCGGGAGATATTTGTTGGGCTGGGATTTTCTGAAATAATTGGAAATAACATCCAGTCTAGCTTTTGGAACTTTGATGCCCTGTTTACACCACAAGATCATCCTGCAAGAGAAATGCAAGATACATTTTACCTACATGATGCCATTGCAGGTACAGTTGCAAAACCAGATCAAATAAGAAAAATTTCACAAGAACACAAGAAGGGCTGGAATTATCAATGGCAAAACCAGGAAGCAAAAAGGCTTGTGCTACGAACACATACTACATGTGTAACAATTCGTGCCCTTGCAGACCATAAATACGATGAGGCAAGGCTCTTTTCAATAGGCAAAGTATTTCGAAATGAAAAACTAAGTTACAAACATCTTGCAGAATTTCATCAGGTTGAAGGAGTTGTAACAGGAAAAAATGTCACACTGCGAGACCTGATGGGATTACAGACGGAATTCTATCACAAAATGGGAATAAAGAAGATAAAATTTTGGCCTACATTCTTTCCATATACAGAACCATCACTACAATCCATGATATACAATGAGAAACTTGGAAAATGGGTAGAGTTGTTTGGGATGGGTATGTTCAGACCAGAAGTAACAAAACCGCTAGGAATTAAAAACCCCGTACTTGCTTGGGGCGGGGGAATAGAGCGAATTGCAATGCTCAAGTTTGGTCTTGACGATGTACGTGATTTGTATGAAAACAAGTTTGGTTGGCTAAGGAGTGTACCAAAATGCCCGTAGTCACGTTATACTTTGACAGAATGAGCAAGATTCTGGGAAGGAAAATCCCAAAAGCAAAGATTGTGGATACTTTACCATTTATTGGATTAGATGTTGAAGAAGAAACAAGCGATCACATCAATGTAGAATATAGTCCAAACAGGCCTGACTATTCTACTGATTATGGAATAATTACAGGTCTTCAAGGACTGCTTGAAATAAAACTTGGAATGCCTAGGTTGAAAATCAAGAGTGGAAAGAATGTGATAAAGACAGATGCATCTGTTTCAAAGGTGCGACCCTATGTTACAGCAATTGAGGCAAGAAATGGTGTTCTAAATGATGAAACAATAAGGCAAATAATTACAATGCAAGAAGATCTTCACAATGGACTAGGCAGAAGAAGAAAGAAAACATCAATTGGAATTCATGATCTTGGCAAAATAAAATTTCCATTATACTACAAAACGGTAGCAAAAAACCACAGTTTTGTTCCTCTTGAATCTGATGTATCAATGACAGTTAAAGAAATGCTTGAAAAAACTGAAGCAGGAAAAAAATATGGACACATCTTGGAAGGAAAAGATAAAGTTCCTATGCTAATTGACTCTGCGGGAAATACAGTCTCTTTTCCACCCATAATTAATTCAAGACTCACAGAAATTAACAGCAAGACTCGAAATTTACTTGTAGAGGTTACTGCAACTGATAAGAATGCGGCAGAGGGAGTGCTTGCAGTTCTTACAAATGCTTTACAGGTAGCTGGCTTTCAGATTTTCTCTGTAAAAATAACTGGAGCAAACAATTCTACACCATCATTAAAGCCACGAGATTTGATACTTGAACCAGAACTAGTAAACAAGACATTGGGAATTGACATATCTAGTTCTCTCATGATAAAATCCCTGAAAAAGAGCAGACTAGATGCAAGAATGAAAGGGAAAAAAATTGTTTGTACAATTCCACGATATAGAACAGATATTTTTGGAGTGATGGATCTAGTTGAAGAGGTAGCACTTGGGTATGGAATTCAAAATCTAATACCTACGATGCCTGAATCCGTCTCTGCAGGAGAAAGAAATGATATCACAAAGTCACTTGAAATCATTCGCTCACTCATGGTTGGTCTTGGATATACTGAAGTAATGAACTTTGAGCTTACTGGCAAAGAAATCTTGTATGAAAAAACCAACCGAGATTCATCTAAAAAAATATCTGTCGCAGATTCGAAAAGCCAGGAACACATAATTCTCCGCGATGTGCTTCTTCCTGGAATGATGGAGGTCTTGTCAAGAAATATTCATGAATCATATCCTCAAAAGATCTTTGAGATGGGGACAGTATTTGAGAAAGGTTCTCCAATCAGAGAAGTAGTTCATCTTGCTTGCCTTGATGCACACAAGGATGCAAACTTTACAGAAATAAAATCTATTCTTCAATCCCTTCTCAAAATTGGTTTTAATCTAACCTGTGAAACAATTGCACAAAAAGAACACATGTTTGTTGATGGACGAACTGGTAGTATTCTAGTATCTGGCAAGAAACTTGGAACTATAGGAGAGGTTGATCCTAAAATTGCTGACAATTTCAAGCTGAGAACTTCTATATCTGGATTTGAAATGAAGCTCACTGACCTTGTATTTTAGAGGTTTTACGCCTATTATGGCACAAACACTGTTCCATAACGAATGTGTATTGGCATGAATACAAAATATTGAAAGTGTACGAATGATATTTTTGTGTATACTGTTGTATACAAAATATCTAGGAATGTACTGAAAATGTATGTATACACAAAATGTATTCGTACAAATTTTAAAAAACTATACAATTTGGAATTTGACTAGTACATTGTACAATATTTGTACTAGTACAAAGAAGGTGTGTTAGGTATTTTTGTATACTGTATTTTGTACAATGTCTGTACTAGTACAAAAAAATGTGTTTTGTATACTGTATTTTGTACAAATTGTGCATTCTTTATTTTTTGATCTTTTTAGTTCCAAGATCTAACAATTTTGGAACCTTCTCTTCCTCACGTGGAGGCTTGATGAAAGAAATACCTGTTCTCTTCTTATACTGTGCAAAGAATTCAAGTATCAATGTATTCACAAATTGTTGTCTGCTTTCCATTTTAGCGATCTTTGCATCTTCACTCTTCAAGAACCCATCTATGGATTCTACCATTAACGCACTAACTCCTACATTTATCCAGTCTTTTCTTGCCATTTGATGAAATTAGCCTTAATTGGCTTTTATTGATTGCTATATTGCCTGTATGCTGGTTGTATATGGCTTACAGGAAACTCATATAAGTAATCTTACTGTAAGGGCTTACAGTAAGATATGATGTTCTCGCTGAATCTGGAGTGTTGTAAATGGCTTTAACAACCATCTCACGGCAAAAAGTTCTAAAAAAGTCGAGAAATCGCATTTATGGCAAGAAAAAATTACATGACACGATTCTAAAAGAGATAGTTAAACTTGCGCAACAAGGCAATCAGCCAACAGAAATATCGAAGATCATAGGAAAAGGCAGATCGAGCATTTGGCGATACCTAGATGAAGCGGCAAAACAAGGTCTAATACAAAAAACAAGTACGGGAAGAATCAAACTACCAAAACCAGTCAAGGATTCAAAAGTATATGAGATTCTTGAGAAAGATAAATTTCTCAAAAAATATGAAGTGGTCAAAAAATGGGTTGCTGATATGCGTACAAGAAATAATGGCAAACCTATACGCATTTGGCGTCAGTATCTGAGTAAAATAAAAACCATCTGTGATACATTACAGATCAGTCCATACGA
>JARCRW010000007.1 GCA_029850515.1 Nitrosotalea sp.
TTGATGCAATGTCTTCTACCGGTTCTAGTTTTACCTGGCTGAGTGCCTGCAATGCAATGTGGTTTCTTTCTTTCTTGCTTCCAACATCGTGAATTTCAAGAGACTCTTTTACTATGTCCAAAACAGTCATCCTTGGATTGACTGATGCATATGGGTCTTGGTGAACCATCTGACAACCAAGCCTTATCTTTTTGAGACTGGCTGCTTGGTTTGTTATTTCTTGCCCGGCAAATGTTATGGTACCCGAGTCTTGTTTCAACGCTCCAAGTATGATGCGCGCAATAGTGGTCTTGCCTGATCCTGATTCACCTGCAAGTACAAATGTCTCGGCATTTTTAATTGAAAATGAAATTCCGTCTGCTACTCTGATTGTCTCTTTATCATTTCCCGTAAATCCTTTTTTGGTGAAGTATTTTGTCAAGTCCTTGACTGAAAGGATCTCTTCCATCAATTCTTGGTATGATCGCAAATATATCAAGCGATCAATAGGTCAAAACCTGATCATCGCAAAGTTTTAAAAGGCATAAGATATGAGAGAAATTCGTGAAATCCCAGTTACTAGCACTTGTCATGATTACAGGTCTTTTGTTAAGTGCAGGTTCAGTCTATCTTAATCATGCAGTTTTTGCAGATGATCCTTGGTCAGATATTGCTGCCAGACAGCAAGCAGCAGAACAAAAAGCCATGGCAACATACATGAGCTACTACCAGTTTGCAAACATGGATGAATCCAAAAGAAACTGGTCTGGACTTACCAGCGTTACCACTGATGAAACCAGTCGAGGAAGAAACATTGATGCACAATCACAGGTTTCACTACAAAATGCAATTGCACAATTTGACAATATTCATGTTAGACAATTATCGGCCATTCAATCTACTGGTTATGCTGGATTGAACAGCACCTCCACTGATACACAGGGAAGAGATAGAAATGCCATGATTGACTCAGCTACATCTTCATCACTTGCACAAGCCCAAAACGTCATTGATCAGCTAGTCAAGATTAGACAAGACTATGCAAACTTTCAAGCAGGTCCAACAACTGACTCTGTTGCAACTTATGATAGACAAACCCAGATTACAAAGGGATTAGATGCTGGTGAGGCTCAAGCAGCATCCTTGGTTAGCCAACTTGCAAAAACTGATCAAGTATATGTAGATTTGAGCCAGTATGTAGACCCAAGTCAGTTTACTTACAAACCAAACTCTGTAACCAATGAACAAGGCGGTGCTACTAGCCTGTCTCCACAACAAGCATATTCATTAGCAAAGGCAGTAATGATATTCAACCAAATTCATGAGAGACACCTTGCATTGCTCCAGTCAAACTATTATGGTTTGAACAGCGTGACAACAGATGAAAACGGTGCAGATAGAAACACTCTGTTGGCACAAGCAAAACAAGTCTCAATGGATAATGCACTCAGAATATACGACTCGTACTATAACGGTACAGGTCTCAAATAAAAATCCCGAAAGTTTCATAATCTGAAATCTCTACTGATTTTCTTATTCGTGTAACCAGCACATTACAAAGCCTGATGCTGTTTTGATTTTAGGTGGGTCTTTTTTACATTTTTCCATTGCCTGGGAACATCTATCGTAAAACCTACATCCTCTTGGAGGATTTACGAGGCTTGGAGGATTACCTTTCAAGGGTATGATTTTCCTTGTCTCGTCTAGTTTTGGTATGGAATTTAGCAATGCAATCGTGTAGGGATGCTTTGGATTTTTGTAAATATCTTGCATATTGCCAAATTCTACAATCTGTCCCGCATACATGATGCCAACTTTTTCTGCGATTTCTGAAATTATGCCCAAATCATGAGAGATCAACATGACTGATAGCCCATCTTTTTTGAGTTTTTTTAATAAAATCATTATCTGAGCCTGAACCAAGACATCAAGTGCTGTGGTAGGTTCGTCCGCAATTACCATTTTCGGCTTTAAAACAAGTGCCATGGAAATGATTACTCTTTGTTTCATTCCTCCGCTAATCTCATGTGGATACTTGTCTAACACCGAATGTGTCAGTCCAACAGACAATATTACAGATTCAATTGTCTGCTTGTAATTTCCTTTAAAATTATGTTTTCTTAGAATTTCTTCGAATTGTTTCTTGATGGTAAATACAGGATCTAGGGAATTCATCGCACCTTGGAAGACCATTGATATTTGCTTCCATCTGATGTTTTTTGTAAATTCGGCATCTGACATTGACAGCATGGATTTGCTATCAAAAAGAATCTCCCCTGACACACTTGCATTTTCCTGAAGGATTTTCATGATTGCAAGACCAAGTGTACTCTTGCCACATCCACTCTCACCCACTATGCCGATTGATTCATTTTCACTGCATGAAAACGATACGTGATCCACTGCATGTATTTTCTTTTCTTGGCTTTGGTACTGGACTGTGAGATCATTTACAGATAGGGTAACCATATGTATTCTAGAAACGGGTAGTACATTTGAGTTTTGAACTACGATCTTATTTGATCCTTGGTTGCCATACCAAATCATAGTTTAGGCCGCCCACGAAAACAGATCCCCAACCGATTTGTAACGGGAAAAGAAAGCGTCTGTCACCTGTCATCTTAACAGAGCCCAATTTCGCATGATTTATCTTCTAGTTTTTGCAAGCAAAAAATCGATTTCCTTGAGGACTCCAATTTGCAACTTTGACGCGATGAATGGCATACTGTGTCCTCAATGTGAATCAAAACTAGATCAAGGTGTGCTGACCAAGGC
>JARCRW010000008.1 GCA_029850515.1 Nitrosotalea sp.
ATCCATTTCAATTTTTCACTAGATTATTTTTCCGACTATGTTGTTAATTGATTTGTGGCCTTCCACCATGACCGTCCTTAAATATTTACAAATTATTTGCGGATATGACAGTGATTGGTCTTTGATATCGGAACAGGTTTTTCTCTGATAATGAATCGCTAATAACATCCTCGACTGCAAAATATTTCTTGGAAACGCCCAAAGGTTTTCAGAAGACATTGATATGGATATTTTCTTCAAAAAGAAACTTGAAAAAGACGACAAGGTTCAATTTATCAGAGACAACATAATGCCTATTCTAAGCAGTTCGTATATGATTCCTAAAGAAGCAAGGAGGAACATAATTCTATTTTTTTGAAATGAATAATGCCCAAGACTCGTTTATAATCGCCATAATTTAATATCGCCAAACCAATTGCCGTTTATAGATAATGAGATTTAACACTCCACTGGAAGTCAGAGGAACAAGTGATGATTTTATCCCATTTTACAAGAGTTTAGATCCTAATAGTAAATTGTACAAATCGATTACTGATACTATCAATCTGATCAAGCAGGGACCTACCAGAGGAGATCATGTAGAATACATAAAATCCCAGAATATTATATTAAAAAATTCAAGGTTAAGACACTCTTTCGAATCGAACTAGTTGATTATTGGCGATTACTGTATTCCATTCATGCCTTTGATGATATTGGCATGGGAATTCTTGTCTTAGAAGCACTAGACCACAAAAAGTACAACAAACGGTTTGGCTACAAGTGATAATCATGTCTAATAATTCATAGTACAAATATGTTATATACTATATTGTACTATTATATGATGTGGTCAGTAACACAATCATTAAAAATAATGGGCATGATCCACGTTTAGCAAGTATCGAAATGGTAGAAGAGGTTCTAAAAAAACATCACGAGTTTGCATCCAAGAGTGCTCTGCAAAGAGCTTTACCTAAAACAATGCAAACTCAGACATTTAATAGGATTTTAAACTATCTGGAAAAATCAAACAAGATCATCTTCACCAAGGATCGAGCAGTTGTTTGGATATTTTCAACTGATCCAAAACTAAGAAAAGTATGGGAAAAATCAGTTCCATTATGATTATTTCTGGAAAGAATTATGCCCAAGCCTAGATTAGTTTACGAATCAATTCTAGGTATGACCTAAACTCATATGCAAAATTATTCAAACTGTCACAAAGATTCATCAATTGTGATGAAAGACATTTTCGTTTACAAAACTTTGTAATTTTTGTCTTAAATGTCTATGGCATATCACATGACATGAACGCAATAGGACTTGATATCGGAACAGGTTTTGTCAAATGCGTCTCCGATACAAAGAAAATTAAATTTCCATCGCTTTGTGCATATAGACAGCATACAATCTGGGAAAGCAAAACAGGAAAGATTGAGGCTGTGGGTGATGAGGCAGTAAAGATATCTGAATATCCTGATGCTGTGGTGATAAGGCCTGTCATGCTTGGTAGACCAGTACACGAAAAAGGCTTTGAAGAATTGGTCAAAAAAGCGGTGGAATTGGTCTTGCAAAACAACGATGCAATAGGGCAAGAGTCTGAGTTGACAAGATTCTGTATGGTCATTGGTCTACCATACGAAGCAAGATCTCATGCTAAAAACATCCAGAAAATGGTAACACGATTATTCCATCCAAAGAGGTGTGATATAGTACCGCAGGTGCTTGGTACCCTGATTGATGTGGATTTGTCTTCTGCAATTGTTACAAGTATTGGACAGGGCACAACCGAGATTGTTGCATTCAAGGATTATTCTGCAATCAGGGGCATCTCAATCCACCATGCAGTAAATGACATCAGCTCAAAACTTGGAACCTCTAAAACTGCCTATCTTGATAATGGTATCTTCACAAACCCACAGGTAAATCCACTTGTAGCAATGCTTGCAGATTCAATACTTGATGACCTCAACGGGATGCGCCAAGACTTGCAGCACTTGCCAATGGTTGTATCAGGAGGAGGCATAATGATTCCTGGTCTAAAAGAGGCAATAGAAACAAGACTCTCACAGGATATTATAATACCACAAGATCCGGTCATGTCAAACGCATCTGGTCTGTTCAAACTTGCATCCCAGGAATGCTGACCAAGTCTGAACGTAAATTCATTCATGACCTAAATTCGGTTTCTAAATCATACAAGGCTGTACTCAAAAGCAGAATCAACAAAAAGATTCAAAGATTTGGCTCTGATCTCAAACTGATTGTAGAAAAAAATTCTGAACTGCAACTGAACCTTGGTGTGTTTGTAGAACTTTTTGACTATGAGCCATTACAGAATTCTGTAATTTCTACAAAGAAAAAACACACTGACGCAAAGAGTCCAAAAATGTCAATCTTGGACATGAACAAGATGGCCTAGCCGTAACTCTTTATAAATAAAATACATTTTGTGCGCAAGCAACACCAGCTTACACAACAAAAATCCCGTACATGTCATCTGGCAACATCGCCACCAATTCTGGAATCTCTCTTGATTTTTTTAATCTACATCCAACAAACAACACAACTCTGCACTGATTTGACATGTGATTATTACGGAATTCTGTAATGCCTGGATTGCCCATCTTTTGGGTAAACACAAAATACCAAAAATATCTGCTAGCAGCAAAATTTTCTATTGCAAAAAAATAGAACAAAGTGGATCTTCCACAACATCTGATTTTTTAAAACAAGATGTATGACATCGCCACCAACCAGATAATATCCCAGACAGCCAGTACTACACCCATTTTTTACAGGAGGTAGAAAAACATGGAAAACATTCCACAGCTATATGAAACAGAACAAACAGAAGCACAGGACAAAATAATCTATCAGAAATACGAAATATCTACAATTGGCTTTTACTGGCTAATTGCAGAGCTTGATAGGAAAACGAACATTGCCTTTGGGTATGCCAACCTGCATGATTATACCAATGCAGAGTGGGGCTACATTTCTGTCGAAGAATTGTTAGACAATGGAGCGCAACTAGTCCCAGGCTGGAAGCCCTGCAAATTCAGCGAGGCAATGAAAATGATCAAGGAGAACAAGGCATGAATGAACAAGACAAGGAAAAACTAAAGAAAGAAGCGCTTGCAGAATTTGAGCGGATCGAAAAAACAATGCACGCTGCATATCAAAAAGCATGGAAAAACTATGAAGTAACATGCTGGAAAGCATGGCAAGCATACAAGCAAAAAATCCAAGAGTTGGAAACGAAATGAACGCACAAACCATCAGACAAATCTTGAACGCATATGGAAAAACCGTAAACGGCATTCATTCACAGGAGATGACACCTGCTTACTGTGATGAAAAAGAGATCACAGGCATGGTTCAGGACACCTTGAATCATCCACATCTGCACAGGAGCGAATCCTGATGGTACAATACCCTGATGAACTGACCTTGGATGAATTCGATGACATGCCTTGGATCAAAAACAAGCAGTTCGGACTTGACAGGCAAGCCAACATCGAAGAGATAAAAAAATACGCAGAGAAAATCAGTGGCCAGATCTACACCCAAGTAGACGGAGATAGCGGCAGAATGTATTCCAAAGGTCTCCGATTTGTCAACAGGACTGGAATCTATGAAGTTGTCAAGCTTGACGGATATGAGGCTTGCAACTCTTGATGCAATGGCTCTGCGAAAACAAATGGACAGTATGAAGAAAAAGTCCCAATAGGATTTTTCTGACCGAGTCAATTTTCTCCAAACCAGCATTACATAGCATATGCTATGCGGACTCGGCCGACTGGTGTGAGAGATAAAAAATATGGGCCGATAGTTCAATCGTAGAACAATCAGTTGTCAACCGATAGATGTGGGTTCAATTCCCGCTCGGTCCATATAAAATTTTAGAATTCCAGTAATCGGAAAACCAATACAGAACAGCAATCTTCCCTGTGCCAAAATCACGGGATGAACGAGCACATGCTCCTGCAATAATTTTTACAAAAAATGCAGAAATGACATCACTACTGGACAGTATAGACCGACTGGAATTCTAGCACAAACCAAAAGGAGGTAGTGTAAATGAATCAAAAAAACATGACAAATGAAATACAATATGCAAAAGGACAGTGCGACATATGTGAGAAACTTGCCGACATCAGGATACCCGTAGCAGGTTCCGGTGCAAGTGTTTCTTACCTGTGCATCAGCTGCATAGAGCAAAGACAGATTGTAGTGCTCTTGGAATATGTCGAGAAATTTGACATAAAGATGGAGGAAGTTGTATCATGACCATACAGAAAGCACTGGAGGAGCTTGGTAATCTAGTCAAGCTCTTTTCTAGCCAAGAACTTCCGGAGATGTGCAAGCAGGTCTTTATCCAAAACGTAGGGCCGTCAAGAAAGTGGTCTTTAGGAAACAGGCTTGTCATGTTGTTGCATGGTACTGCCGACGCCAGAGGATATAGACAGTGGCAGGAATCTGGAAGATATGTCAAGAAAGGTGCAAAAGCATTCTACATCTTGGCACCAATGATACGACACAAGAAAGTCGTAAACGAAAAAGGCAAGGAAGATGACGTAAAATTTCCTGTAGGATTTATTGGAATACCTGTCTTCCAATATGAGGATACGGATGGAAAACCAGTTGAAGAATACCAGCCAACAAAGCTTCCACCACTGCTTGATGTAGCAGAAAAGTTTGGAGTCAAGGTGGAATATGGTCCAACTATATCAGGTGAGGGAGGATCGTATAACTTGGTAACAAATGTAATCAAGTTGAGCCAAGAAAATCCAGACACATTCTTCCATGAACTTGCACACAAGGCTCATTCCACATTTGAGAGCCTAAAGCCGGTGCAGGATCCAGAACAGGAAACAGTAGCCCAGCTCTCGGCCTGTGTTCTTGCCAAGCTGTACGGATATGACGCGACAACTTTTTCTTGGAACTATATCGCGTCATATGCAGAAGAAAAGTCTCCTGAAGCAGTAGGAAGAATATGCATGAGGGTATTGTCCAAGGTCCAAAAGGTAATCACCTTGATCATTGAGACACATGAGAAACAAGAGGTTGTGGTATGAAGAAAACATCCACAAACTTGAATAAAACCCAGAAAGAATATAGAACATTGTCAAAAACCCAAGTCAAGAAACACAAGGCAGTTGATGATGACCTATCTCCTAGTGAAATAGAAACACTAGAAAGAATAGAATCTGGCAAGGGCAGATTCACTAAATTCAAAAATGCAAAAGATGCAATAGAATGGTTGCACAACCAACCTGATAAGAAAGAGTAATTTTTTTGTGGACCATTGTTTTAGAAGATGAGTTTAGTAGAGACTATAAACATCTTCACTCTGAAATACAAAAAAGAGTCGATGACGGCATAAACTATCTTCAAAATGCTCTTGATCCTGCAAAATGCGGCGAACCAAAAAAAGGTCGTTGGAAAGGGTTCCGTTCATATGAAATTGGTCGCCAATACAGGATGCTCTACAAAGTTGATCAAAATGAAAAGGCAGTGATTTTTGCAAGAGTTGGCCTGCATAAAATCTACTGAATTTTTTCTGACCACGGTAATTTCTTCAAATGGATACAATGTGAAATGAAATGATTGTATGAGATCCACAATCTTGATTAGAAACCAACGACAAGAAAAAAAGTTGTCAAAAATAACGCAACAGAAACGAAAACAAATCAAAGAAAAAAAGGACGACAAACTCTGTCCAGAAGAGGAAAAGGTCGCAAGACTTTACAAGGCTGGAAAGCTAAAATTCAAGACTTTTCAAAGCGCCAAAGAATTCATTGAAGATCTCAATCAAGAATCCATCAAGAAAAAGAATGTTGTCAAAACTAAAATGGATTCACCGCCGCTTTCTGATGAAGAGATTGCAGACATTAAAAAAGCACGAAAAAGCAAGGGCAAACTGTTTAACACCCCTGAAAAATTGATAGAGGACTTGCACAAAAATGTGGCGAATCGACGAAAGGCCTCAGTTTAACATCAGTACAAACTTCTTGGCAAGGAAAGTATTCAGAAAAAGGTCTACTCTGTGATTTTCCAAATCAAAAATCAAATGTAGGAATAAAATCTGGAAATAAATTCCTGACCTTAAAAACAAACGTCTCTTCATTGGCATGTACAATTTTGACATGGAAAAGATAACGCAATTCGAGCCAAGGCCTGCATTGAAATTCTGGAATCCTACCTTGGACTTTGTTGGAATGATGGAATGCTTGGGTGAGATCAGGCATATTGCAAAGACAGGAAACATGAAGTCAGACGTAGATGTTGTAGATGTCAGGATCCTCCAGGGAATAGAGACCATGGAAGAGATCTATGAAGAGATGGGCAGGGAAAAAACAAAGACATGCCAAAAAGAGTATGTAAATGAAGAGCGCACCCTTACTTTGGCAAAATCTGTGTTGCGTACTGCCATGCCAAATCTTGCACCTCTCACAGGCAAGAAGATCTTCATAGCCGGAAAGGGCAAAAAATCAGGCAAGAACTTCAAGTATGATGATTACATCGTGTTGGAAGAACCTGACGCACGAAAAGTGGGTCTGATAAGTTGAGACTGGATTCTTGCAGGTCATGCGGATCAGATCAGATTCCATGTACGCGATGTGTAGTGTGTAGGGAACCTGTTGTATTTTTTTGCCAGACTTGTACTGATGTAGATGCAAAGACACACATGCATTTTTGAGAAGATGTGTAACACAATATGATCCAAGGACAAAAATGAACACAAAATGGGTGTGCAAGTATTAGGTGTGAAAAACAGTTGCCTGTTTTCAACATGTGACACGGTAGACTAGGAAAATTGTTTTTCTTGGTTTCAACAATGTGTGAAACATACTAGGTAAATTATTTCCTTAAAACTAGCAGGATTGTTTCTAATTATTGGAAATTATTCTTCAAAAACATAGGTCACGGGTCAACAATGGTAACAATTACTACAAGTACCGCATCACAATACCTGCACAAATTGTAGGCCAACTAAGATTGGAAGGAGGAGAAAAACTTGATGTGTCAGTAATCGAGAATGTGATCACAATTAAAAAAGTTCTTTACTGAAAAACCATACCCAAAAATATGTAATTACATATCATATTGTCATATCTTTCTTTTATTGATAATTTTCTTTTTTTATTTTGAAATTGTTAGGCAGCCTAACCACTTTTTTGTAAACTTTGTGATATTTGTCATCTCTTTGAACTCTGGATGTTCACATGATATGTAAATTATTTCTAAATTTGCATGCTGACACAAGTTTATTTTTGTTTATTTGCGGTATGTTTTTTACTATCTGTGAGATACTCTGACAGTATAGATCTTACAGTCTCCGGGACTGTTTCTATCATGCGTCTTTTCATCTCTTTTTCAAGTTTTACTGCCATCTCGTCTGTTACTGTCAGTAGGTATTTTTTTACCATGTGTATTTACTCTGTACCAATTTACACTATCATATGTATAAATATTTTTAAATATTGCTATGTGCTATACTCTATGGTAGGCAACATGATAACACGCGGGAAACCCAAGGCAGATATGATACCTGGGATGATGAATCTACCGTGATTTCTCTTCCTGTAGGCGTCAAAATAGCCAAGTTTTATGATGCCGAGATGCAAAAAACAGGCAAAGGCACACTGTATCTGTTAAACGATGGAATCATCTTTGAAAAGAGGGGAGAAGGTGTCAAGTTTGAGTGCAATTTTGATTATCTGGCAAGTTTTGAAGCAGTAAAAAAAGACAAGTTGCTTGTAGTTATTCGTACATCAGACGGCCGCAAGTCAGTTGAGTTTAAAGTGAGTCCTGCCAATCAAGTCGAGCATGACATCTCTCAGGTAAATCAAGAGTATGCTGGAAACCCTCCACCGGATTTCATATATGATATGAAAAATATTGAAAACCATGATGACAAATTTGATCAGAATGCACATTCACTTTCAGAGGCGCTCTGGTTCCAAAAGAATCAGAAAGATATTGAGAAATTCCTCAAACCTGAAAGAGTGTCTTATCTTAACGAGTACATCAAGAACGCAAAAATTGGAACTCCAGATGTAGATCCATATTTGCTACTGGTAGATCATGAAAATCTAACTTACAAAGATTTTGTAGATTTATCTGGATTCTTAAAGTGGAGATATGATACCATGACTGACAAAGAAGTAAATATGATAGTTGATGTGTTTGGAGGCTATGATAATTTCTCTGTTGACATGCTTGAGATGGATGTGCAAATCTGCAAACCACGTGAAGGCAGTTTCAGAAAAAATGGATACAGTTTGTATCAGTTTGTTGCAATAGTTGCAAGAGAAAAATTAGAAAGCAGTAGGACTAGAACGCAATCATGTATACAAAATGGCTAAGCTGTACAAGTCATGGAAGAAAAACATAGATTCACTATGATTTTCTAAATGTCATCATAGGCATCATGAATTTCATTATGCGCTTCAGAATCTTCATTAAATTTTGATATCCTTTCTAATGGTAAACACGACCCTAATTTTATATAGTAAACAGGATAAATTATCTCATGACAGAAGAACGAAAATTCACCGTTCGAACTACAAAAGATCCGACTGGAGGATATTCTGGGAGATGTCTTGAGCTTCCTGCAGCAATAAGTGAGGGTGAAACCCTAGAGGAGTTAATGGTAAACATGAAGGAAGTAATTCAACTTGTCTTAGAATCAATTGAAAAAGATTGTCCTCCAGATGAAAAGATAATAGTAACAATTCCAACATGAGTTTAAGAAATCATAACTGGCGTGAAGTTCTAAAAGTTTTAACAGCATTTGGCTATGTTTTAGATAGACAGCGCGGTAGTCATATGATTCTAAAAAATTCTTCTGGAAACCTCGTTCCTGTTCCAAGACATGATCCGATAAAACCTTCAACTTTGAGATCCATATTGGACCAAGCGGGAATCACAACAGAAGAATTCCTCAGCAGGATTTAGTCTTCCAGAAATTTCAAATTCTAGAAACAATTTATACTGCCATTTTTTCAAACAACTGGATTCTCATCTAATGTTTGAGATTTATCTTTCTGATGTAATGACCTTTCAATTTTGAAGTTTTGAATAAAGTCCTTGACATTATCACTAGTCAGGCCGCCCATCTTCTCCAGATTGTAAGATATGTTTGCAAGCTTTTGAGGTTCAAACCCATGATTTACAATTGTTGCAGAGACTGCTTTTGCAAAGCTCTGTGTATCCCGGACTAGAACAGATTTGAAGTACGGGTGATCAAGTATTTTAGAATAATTGCCAGTCTCGATGGAATCATGTGCTAGATTCAACAAAGTTGCCCCATTTTGCAGGTGTACTCCTGCTTGCTCTTGTGGAACTGGAATGGTTGCAAGCCTGGTCATTACTCCTGCTGAATTTTCTGTAAGGGCATTATCCACAATTGGTTGTATTACAGAATTGCCGTACTGGTGTGCCACGTCCTGTGACGTCTTCATAATTTGAGAGCCTGCACCTCGCATATCATATGCCAAGTCTTTTGCACCTACCCGTCTTAGGGCATGAGAGCCAACATTTGACAAGCCTTGTGCAATGCCGCCAAATCCACCTGCCAATCCTCCTCCCATTGCAGCCTTTACCATGCCAATACCTGATATTGACTGGCCCATCTCTGCTGCCCCCTGCTGTGCCGACATTGCAGCACCATATGCACCGCTTCCAATTCCTCTTCCACCCTGAATTGCCATCATTCCCATCATTCCACCAAAGCCTGTAGCAGTTGATGCCATTGACGTTATGGAACTAAACAAGGAACCAAGCAGTGGAACCAAAATTGTTGGAATAAATGTTGATAGTGTAAGCACTGCAACAGATGCAAACCATTGTTCCTCTACTGGATGTGTTGTGATACCACCAAGGTATGCTGCACCTGTTACCATGACAAGCGCTGAAAATATTGGAACAAGTGAAAGGCCAAACAAAGTATCATAGAGTCTTTTTGTTATTCCCTGGAACCACGGTACCAGTGAGAGTATCAGAATAACAGGCAGCCCTGCAATCAATACTGCTGTTAGTACTTGTCTTATTGCTGCAAACATGTAAGTCAAAAATGAAAGTATTAGTGAAAGTATTGACCCAATTGCGCCAAGTATCAAAGCTTTTCCCTGGTCTGAGAAAGTAGATAAAATATCTGAACCGTTGAATAATTGTACCAGATTATTTAGAACTGAATTGTCTACCTGCGGTACTTTGCCTTGTGATATTCCCATTCCGTTGATATCATCAAATACCTTGACAACAGAATCAGGAGTCTGGCCTGTGTTTGCAGGATCCATTATTGTTTTTGATCCTAGTTCGATTGTTCCAGCATACAGGTCCCAAATTGGAGGAAAGCCAAATAAAATTACAAAGTATAATGTGCCTTTTGAAATAATCCCAAATGCTGTTGATGCAGGAACAACTTGTATCTGTTCTAGCATGAAAAAAATTCCAGCTATCATCAAGACTGCTGCAATTGCCCAAATTATTCCAGACCGTAACATGTTGTAAACTGAGAGGAGTGAATCTGTCTTGTCGTGTATGGTACCATAATCTCCTGTAGTGCTGAACTTTGGCATGCTGGTTGTAAGTGAAACATAGGAATTCTCAAGTGTCGTCATGAAGACTTTGCCTACGCCAATCATTATGGCAATGATGGCAATAGTTGATATCAGAATTATAATAGAATCTAACCCGAATCCATTTCTTGATTTAAACACAAAATCAATAGGTAACGTACTTTTAAAGCGACAAGCTTGAGTGTTTTACTAGTTTCATGGTACATTTACACTTCCATCCTATGGCAGAATTTTCTGCTCTATGATGAAAGTAATTTCTAACTTTTCAGGTTCTATGACTCTAATGTGTATCAGACTAGAATATTACAAGAAATAAAACAAGTGCAACTAGCATAAATGGTACAAGCGGGAATGCCGATGACACATAACCTGTAAAATTGCCTGCAAAATCTTCATCGGGGTTTGGTTTGAAATGAAATGAAAACTTGTCACCTGTCTGAGATTTTATGACAAAC
>JARCRW010000009.1 GCA_029850515.1 Nitrosotalea sp.
TAACAATGTCAGCGAATTTTCTAAATCAAAAATAATTAGATGAATCTCATTTGAGAAATTATAATCCTCAAAAATACTTTCCACTGGACTTTTGTAAAAAACAGATTCATCGTGATTGATTCTGTCGAGTGTAAATTCATTTGTCGAGCTTTGTACAAATGATCCTGGTAAGGATATCGTAGTGTAATAATCAGATAACTGTTGACGTATTGGATAAACGGATGTACTTGTTTGTTTTCCAAAGAATTTTGGTCGTTCTGAGTTTGATATTCTTTCCATTATTGCTTGGATAGGGGTAATCTGTTTTACAATCATGATCTTATTTTTGTTTGGATTGGAATCAGTCAATTCCATATTATCTGAAACATTAATGGATCTGTACATACTCTTGACATTTTGAGATCCATTGGATGGGCTTGAACTTCCCGGACCAATCGAAAGATCTTTTGAAATGTCATCATTTACATTTATTTGATAATGTTTTGATGATTTCAATACTTTTGAAGAATCAAAAATAGTTGTCTGCTTTTGATGATTTGTACTTGGTGTGGCAGAGTATGAATATGAGTTTGAAATTACTATTGGAGATGATGCAAGTATCAAAATTAGAAAAATTGCAATACTTACTTGCCTGGGCATCATGTATCATTTTTGGTGAAATTATCCTTAAAGCGGATGGAAATCAGGTAAAGAAATACCTTCCAAGACGGCAAAATCTAGATATCGCAGATCCAATCTGGATCAGTATTTTTTATCAAAAAAACCTAGTTTTGGAAATTTAGCATTCTATTTTTTATTTTTCCAAATTTAATCCTGGTAAGTAGGACTCCCTCAGGTTTGAACCCTTGCTTTAATCCCGTCAGACTCATATCATTAGAAACTAATTTCAAATCCATCCAGGGAACTATCCAGTTAGTTTTATGTCCTCATTTTCAGGTTCGGTAAGACTTGCACCAATGCAAATAATTCTATATTTGTCTTGTTCATAAAATTAAAATTTGTTTTCTTGTATGCATTGAACTAAAATTCTAACATGTATCAAGATCTCAAACTTGTGTGTTGTTTAGAGTACAATTTTTATATTGAAATTTTTATTGATCTTTTCTTTAACGTAAAATATATCGGAGCACCAATACAAATTGATGAATAGGTTCCACATATCAAGCCAAAGAGTATTGCCAGTGCAAAATTATGCAGGGGCTCTGCACCAAACAAATACACGCAGACTGCAGCAATTACCACAGTGATTACGGTGTTGATTGATCTGGTCATCATCTGCCAAATGCTCTTATTTATAACCACTCCAAACTCATCTTGGGAATTTCCAGTAAAGTTCTTCATATTCTCTCTGATTCTATCAAAGATTACAATTGTATTATAGGTTGCAAATCCAATGACTGTCAATATTGCTGCTATGAATGTCACATCTATTTCCAACTTTAATATGGCAAACATTGCAAGTACAAAAAAGGCAGAATTGAGAACAGATACCGCACTGGCCATAGCAAACTTCCATGAAAATCTAATTGTAACAAAAGTAACGATTGCAGCAATTGCGGCGAGTATGACATAAACTGCTTTTATTGCCAAATCTTGAGCTACTGCTGGATCATATGTATTTTCTTCATATACGACATTTTTGGTGTAATTTGCTTTGAAGTCATTCATAATGGCGTTTACGTCATTAGACTGCAATACATTGTCAAACCTAGCCGCAATTTGGTTATTATTCTGGCCTCCAATAGCTACTGTGGCAGGTGGTATACCAGCATCCACCATGATGTTTGTAGCTGTATCTTGTGTGATTGACTTGTCCAATGTTATATCTAGTGCTGTACCTGCCTTGAAATCAATATCATAGTTTAATTCAGTTGTAAACAGCACAAATGCCCCAACTCCCGCAATTGCTACAGATATTGCAATAAACTTGTATCGATGTTTTACAAAACTAAAGTGTTTTAATGATTCTGTTGATTGTTTTATTCTGATTCCAAAAAATGACTGTTTTTTCACGATTTCGCCTTTGACTAGCAAGTTCAACAATATGCGTGAGAGAAAGACATTACTCACTATACTAACTATAATACTAAGTATCAAAGTAAATGCAAATCCTTTGATTGGGCCAATCCCCGCAAAGAACAAAACTATTGCGGCAATTGCAGTTGTGATATTTGCGTGCATTATGATATGAAATGCGTTATGTTCTCCTTCTTTGAGTGCCTCGGTGACAGATTTCCCTTTTCGAAGTTCTTCCCTGATTCTCTCATATGCAATAATATTTGCGTCAACTGCAATTCCCATTCCAAGGACAAAGGTTACAACCGCAGCAAGTGACAAGACTCCATGAAATACATTAAACATAAGAAGTAGCAGCCAAAGGTATGTTATCACAGTAAAACTTGCAACAAGCCCTACGCCGCGATAAAACATTATCATAAATCCTAAAATGATTCCTAATGCAATAATTCCAGCCCAGAATGTAGAGTTCAGATCGCTTTTTCCCAAAACTCCACCAACAGTTTCAGAATATTTTTCAGTTAGTTTTAGTGGTAATCCATTTTGAGCATCCATTATTGCCCTGACCTGTTCATTGCTTGACACACCAGCAAGATCTACCCGTATCTCATGGTCTCCCTCAATGCTTACCTGTGGTTCCGATACCCCAAGTGAGTTGGCACGCGAGGCCAACATATTGGCGGTTTTCAGCAAGGTGTCCCTATCAATTGGTTTTCCAGATTGTGATGATTCTGCAGTGTATAGTATCTCATAACCTCCCTTGAACTCCAGTCCTATCGTAGTGTGAGAAACAAGATATGGTGTGGTATATGCCATGGCACCTGAAATGCCAAGAATTATGAGAATAAAGAGCCCAAGTGATCTTCTGTTCAATTTGAGGTTTCTCTATTGGCTTGATATATTACCATACAGGTACATTTGACTAAATTATGACAATGTTTGTACTACAAAGAAAGTTCTCATTTGAGTTTGTGATCGGAAAAACGAAGACGTAAGATTGCAAATAGTGATAATTGTCGTGTGTTCATCTTGTTGAATCATTAAGAAAAGAAAATTTGGAGACAGAATTAGAAAAATAGAGGAGAAAGTTTCCCTACTTCGTTAATTCGGTCGAGTCTTTTTGCTCTCCATCTCCGTCACCGGTTGGTCCTTCCTTGATACCATTGTGGTCATCGTTTGTCTCTCCATCTTGGTGGTTGTCTGCTACGCTACCTGTGGTATCTGTTGCTCCATTCTGGCTATCTGCTACATCGTTTGGGCCATCTTTTTGATCAGCTGCATTTGGACTGTCTGTTACATCGTTTGGACTGTCTTTTTGGTCAGCTGTTGGTGTGGTTGGCTGAGCAAATACATTGCTTGACATTCCTATTCCAATAGATATTGCCGCGATGGTTACTAGTGGTAATATTGCCAAGAGTGTTTTTGCATTTTTCATGTTGTGTTGTTTCACCTCGAAAATACAGATATCAAATTTTGTATATTATAATTGAGGAACATCCAACTAACTTTCATCCAATATGATAGCCCGAAAACAAGCATAAAAGTATGAACACTTAGTCGAGTGTACCTATACTCTCATTACTCTTTATTATAGTCAAATCACAGTGGTAGAAGGAGAAAACTGTTGCGAAATGAAAAAAATGAAGATGACTCTGAAAACAGAAAACGCATATACGATTACATTAAAAAAAATCCAGGTGCACATCTCAGAATGATTACAAGGGAATTAGAGATGGGCATGGGTGCAACTCAGCATCATCTAGATATTTTAGAAAGATCTGGTAAAGTAAAATCCAGGCGAATAAACATCTATAGACATTATTATGCAGTCGAGGTACTAGATGCAGAACATAATATACTTGCCTTTTTGAGACAAGAAACAGCCATGGATATTCTCACATATCTTATGGAGCATCCAGGATCGACACAAAGCGATATAATAAATTTTAAAGGTTTTTCCGCACCCACCATAAGCTGGCACATGACACGACTTGAGGAAGCAGGTTTAGTCAGTTCAACAAGAGAGGGCAGAACAATAAGGTATACAATAACTAATATGCATAACATTACAGCTGCCCTTAAGACTTATCATCCTAATGTTTGGGATAAAATGTTGAGTAGATTTGCAGATCTCTTCTTGCAGATGTCTTCTGGAACAAAAAACGAGGGGAGTAGTTAGATGCTAGGACCTATTTTGTTTCTAACCAACATCATAAAGGAAACAAACGATCCAGTACCCGGTATTTCGGAATCACTTGATTTTGCAACCGGAATCTTTGCCGCTATATTGTTTGCAATGTCATTAATAGTCTACAGGCGTACCAATCTCAAAAGAATGTTATTTGTCAGTGCTGCTTTTGGCCTATATGCGTTCAGAGCGATATTGCCCAGAATGGATATTTTTCTTCCTGACCTAGATCTGTCAACAAGCATGGAAATTTTATTATCGATCATGGGATTCATCATACTTTCATTATTCTTTGTAGCAATAGTGAAAAAGAAATAGAAATTTTATTAAAAATAGTAGGAACTTTGGAAGGTAGTAAAAGTAATTCGTCTACTCGTTTCTCATTATGCCAGACTTGTCATTTTTATCTTGTCTGATACTTAGTCAAGTGTCCCTGAAATATAATATACAAACTTTGGAATTAAACAACATGTTAAAACAACAATACAGGTCAGAGATGGGAATAATCTCAGACATTTTACATGTGGCAATGGATTGTGGGAGACAAGGTACCATAATATCTTCTATAGCTAGAAGAGCTAACATGTCACATTATACTGCAGTTGAAAAATGCCAAAAGTTAGTAGACTTTGGATTGATGGAGTCTACAACAGATAAGAGAAATCGCACATACACTATTACTGAAAAAGGGATACAGTTTTTCCAAGAAATGCAAAAGTTCATAGAAGTTGCACAGGCAGTAAAAATAAGATATTAAGTAGATGATCTGATCTCCTAGAATGAGAATATACTCACTGCATACACTTTTTAGATAATATTAGAAGGAGTTTGTACAATACTTGTCATTCAAGTAAATAAATTCAATCTTTTTCTTGCAATGGCTATTGTTGCAGTAATCATTAGAGCAAAGACTGCAATTACAGATAATGGAAATTCTGGAACTGTGGGTATTACCTTGGAAAGTGAATCTAGTGTTATAGTATGCGTTGAAAAGTGTGGAATTGATACCAGTATCTGTGCTCCACTTTGGGTAATCAATATGGCATAATGAGGTTGGTCTGAGCTTGTCGTATGCAATATCTCATCTACATTTGCGGCAGGCGTTATTAACTGACCATCATACATCACATGTAGATATTTTACATTGGCCACATCTATTGTGGTACTATTCAGGTTAATCAGTATCACTTTGGGGCCTGTTCCACTTGAAGCGTTAACTGTTATGGCAACCGAATCATTGGTAAAGTTTTCTGTTTTTACAGTAACGTTGCTATCAATGGATTTGTGGTCAACATTTCCTATTCCTACATTAACTTCTGCAGCTATGGTCTCGTTTGTTTTTGCACTCTCAATGGAAGAGAGATCCTGTTCTGTTACTTTGTGCGTGGCATTGATGTTATTATTTTCACTCTCAATTTCAGATTTTTGATCTAGTTCTTGTTGATGTTCACTAGCTGTCTTGTTTTCACTTTCTTGTTGATGTTCACCAGTATTGTTACCATTTTCTTGTTGATGTTCACCAGTATTGTTACCATTTTCTTGTTGATGTTCACCAGTATTGTTACCATTTTCTTGTTGATGTTCACCAGTATTGTTACCATTTTCTTGTTGATGTTCACTACCAGATGGTGATTCATTACCAGGGATATTGTTCGAATTGTCTTGTTCAGAAGACTTGTCAGATGAACCGCTATCTTTTTCACCGTCAGATTCAGCAAACGCTAGTTGAATGGGCATGATAGATTCATCATGAAAAATATTTGAGATGGGCTTGTTAGATTTCTCAAAGATACCAACATTACCAGAAAAACCAAGAACCAGAATAGAAATGAGCAAAATACTCTTTATCTTGTAATTAATCACGTACAAATATCTAGGTCATAGCAATTTAAGACTTTGGTAGAATTCCTCTTTCTTGTACAAGATGAGTTGTCCATGACAGACTAGAGAGTCAGTAAGACTTGTGTTGTTATGAAAATGATTTCTAGACACTAGGAGAATTGTCAAACGGTTTAGTACCTGTACTTTTTATTAGAAAAAATTACGCCTATGGATTAAGTTT
>JARCRW010000010.1 GCA_029850515.1 Nitrosotalea sp.
AACATAGAAAAAGCAATCAGGACAGTCCATGCTGAGAGATCAAAAATAAAATTCGTTTAACAAAAAATAATATCAGCGAGATAATTTTTATTTCATAAAATTACAACGGCTGTTCTACTTTTTTCTTTTTCTGCGAGTGGCACGCTGGTCTGCCTTGCGCTTGTGTTTTCCTGTCTTTCTAGCAACCATATCTAGTTTTCAGACAAATGTACCATGATTTTTATCTTTGGTATGAGAAAATTTTAGAACATTTGACCCCTACAAGCCTATACCTGTAGGATGTCAAAGTGGGTTTATTCTTGGGCCTCTTTATCTAGAATTAGCCCGGCGTTACCCATAACACGCACTACTTTGTATACGATCAGGAAATATTTAGAGATGATCTATATAGATCATGTATAGATACCATTGATTGCCCAGAGTACAAGGGCAATTCCAATCAATGCATACCACTTGAAGTTGCGTCTATCAAGAAACACATTCTTTGGGTTGGGCTGCCCTTCTGTAGCCATACGAATTTTTCTCATCTCAAATCCGTTTCCCACAATGCCAATTATAAACAGGGCAACAGAAACAAGTGAGAGCACAGGTTGTGGCATAATGAAAAGTTATGAGTTTCTGTGATTTAAAGACAACAGTATCCAGATACCGATGTTTTTTGTGATTTTTATTATTCTTTAAATTACCAGAGTTCCATCCCACGGTATGAAAGAGCAGGGCAAGATTTGGATGAATGGAAAACTTGTTGCGTACAAGAATGCAAAGGTCCACGTCCTGACACACGCGTTACACTATTCAACTGCAATATTTGAGGGAATTAGGTGTTATAACACTCCAAGAGGCCCAATGATTTTCAGATTACCAGAACATGTAGAAAGATTATTCAAGTCTGCAAAAATGTATTCAATGAAAATGCCCTATTCCAAAAAAGAGATCTCAGATGGCATAATCAAGACAGTAAAGGCAAGCAAACTCAAAGAATGCTACATCAGGCCCATTGCATACTATGGCCACGGAGTGATGGGCCTTACACCAACTCCAAACAAGGTGGAAGTTGCAATAGCCTGTTGGGAGTGGAATACTGGTGAATCCAGTGCAGGAAAGATACGAGGAGCAAGATGTAAAGTATCAAGCTGGCTTAGAATAGATTCCAGGTCACAACCAATGCAGGCAAAAGCCGCATCAAATTATGCAAATGCTGCACTAGCTAGAGTAGAAGCCCTAAGAGACGGCTATGACGAGGCAATCATGCTGAATTATCATGGAAAGGTATCAGAAGGAAGTGCAGAAAACATTTTCATTGTAAACAAGGGCGAGATATCAACACCTCCACTAAATGCCGGCATCTTGGATGGAATAACAAGGGACAGCGTAATCAAGATAGCAAGACAAGAAGGACTTGTAATTACTGAAAGGGAAATAGATAGGGAGGATTTGTACATAGCAGACGAGGTCTTTATGACAGGTACTGCAGCTGAGGTAAAATCCGTGTCAGAAATTGACAATGTTACCATTGGAGACGGCAAAGTAGGAGAGATAACCCGAAAATTGCAAGATGCCTTTTACGAAGCATCAAGAGGAAGAGATGAACGCTTTTCAGAGTGGTTTACTCCAGTCTAGTGACCCAGAAAAAAGATTCAAGTACGACAGACGGGCAAATGAAATATCATGGTACTATCAATGGTAGATCAGCACAAGCCAAAGTGTTACCTATGCAGCAATGTATTTGAGAATCTTGAAGAGTTGAGAAAACACCAAGAAATTGCACACAAGGAATTTGTTGAATTTCACCAGGATACAAACAGCCATTCTCCCACGCCTGGGGATGTAACCATCTTTTAGATGAAATATCATGGAATGTAATGATACTACCACCAACCCAATCTGCTGGTTTTGCAGAAAAGGCCGTCATGAGGAATGCATGAAAAAAATTCCCACCGATGCCAAGTCAGATGGCCCGCATGACTGTACATTTGATACAAAACTTGTGGACTGTCAGTGTACACACTGAATTTAGAAAAACGCATAAAGATCTGAATATATCTTTCTAAGCTTTGATGGTTTTATTCAACACTGCACTATCGTCTCTATATCTTCTTCAAGTTCTTTAACCAAACCTTTCCACCACTGTTCAAATTTTTCCATATCTTTGCAAGACTCCTAAAACCCTCTTTATAGATCTGTCGATCTTTTGATTAGATTTTATTTTATTAGAATTATTGAAAAACTACAACATCATAAATTTGAGTTTTGAAACTAAACAGTTGTAATTGCTGGAAATAATTCACTGGTAGGAAAAAATAATTTTTTGCATATCATTTGCAAGAATTTTAAAATCAGCGGGTCTAGTGGGATTTGCAACCATATAGTTCATCTCAGGTTCTGCCTAGACATTGTTTATAAGAGCATTTTGTGCGAAAATATGTAATTCTACCAAGAATACCAATAATAAGAAGTTAGTACTAGTTAGTACATGCAGTCTTCTACAGAGACCAAAAGAGATGCCTGAACTCTCTCCTGAGATTGAAGAAAAAGTCAGAAAGATCGAATCTGGCAAAGCTATGGGTAAGAAGTACACACCAGATGAATACATAAAACATATTGAAGAAGTCTTAGAAGATTAATCCTTGTGGTTTGTTCAACCTGTTGATGATACAATAGATAAGAAATTGAAGAAATTCAAAAGTAATCAACCATTAGTCGAGAATTACAAAATGTTTATTGACGAACTAAAGACTGCTGGCGACCATCGATTGTTGGGAGAACTTAAACATGGTAGATTCTAAAATTGTTTTGGCAAACACCTTACCAAATCTCATAGTTTAATTTATTATGTAGATGTCCAAAAAAGAACTGTCTTTCTTATTGACTTGGACGATCACAAGAATCTTTATGGCAGAGATAACAAAAGTTAATCATAGTTACAGATGGAATTAAGAATTTTAAAATCAACAGGTCTAGTGGAATTCAGCACCATTTAGTTCATTTCAGGTTCCACCTGAACATACTGTTTACGAGAGGATTTATACGAGAACTCGTGTTTATAACAAGAATACCAATAATAAGAAGTTAGCACATTACTAAATCATGCAGAAGGCAGAGAAGAAAAGACCTGTAATTGATGCAAATGGCTATGAGCTTTCAAAAAAAGCTATGAAAAAACTGCCAAGATCAGAGCTAAGCCCAAAAGTGGAAAAGGTGTTAGATGATATAGCAACTGGGAAAGAGAAATTAGTCAAATATGACAATTTCGATGAATATATCAAGCATGTTAAACAAGTTTTAGAAGAATAACAACTTGCATAGGGTAGAAGCACGTGACAATACAATAGATAAAAAATTAAAGAAATTCAAGTCAGATAAAGCTGTAATTGAAGGATATTTTCGGGTTTTGGAAGAGTTGAAAATAACACAGGATCCAAGAACTATTAGCGAACGAAAACATGGAATTTATAGAAATTGTCATGCCATTCATATAACAAAAAACCACAGCCTGCTTTACATTTACTATCCTGAACAAAATTTAGTACAGCTAATTGACTTGGATGATCACAAGAATCTCTATGGTAGAGATAACAGGAATTAATCTAATTGTAGTAACAGATGGGATTAAGAATCAGCGGGTCTAGTGGGATTTGAACCCACGACATAGGGATATCTCCGAAAGATCATAAGAGTCCCTCGCTCTACCTGGCTGAGCCATAGACCCGGTAAAGAAGCTCACGCAAAGTTCGTTATTTAAACTGAGTCAAAAATAAAATGATTTTAGTTTTTTACTTGTTCTACTTGAGAATATTTCTCGAGTATTGTTGTAAGTACTGTAGAAACTGGAGCATTGTTCATCTTTTCTTTTTCTGCCAAGAGTTTTCTGTATGCATCAAGTGTGATATACACAGGAATTGAGCCGTTGCCTTCCAGCAAACCTCGTACTCTGTATAGAGCAGTTTCCATTCCCTTTTCTGCTACCTTTGCAAACTTTGCCTTGTCCATAATTGCACCCAATGGGCCAAATGGCATGTCATAGTTTACTGTCATGGTAACTCGTGTTTCTTTTTCACCGAGTTCCTGGAAATCAACTGCGATCTCCCATTTCTTAAATGGACCTTGTATCATTTTAGCAGCAACTTTTCTTTCTGGAATGTATTCAGTTGTCTCACAATCCCACTCTAGTCTCTTACCATCAAAGTCACCAATTACTCTAAATGTTGTACCTACTCCCATACCGGCCTTTACATCCATAGGAACTACTGTCATTCCCACTCTTTCCTCAAACTGGTCAGAGATGTGTTCAGGTCTTGCAAAGTATGTGAAAACATTCAGGGTCTTTTCTTTGATGTCAATTGTCTTGCTAACTGTGGTCATCATTTGCAATTTTCTTCGAACTTGATTTAAAGCTTTTGTTAATTTTCATAGATCGAGTGTCGCAACAGTATATTAAAGAAATAACGGTTATAGATATAACGTTGGCCAAGATTCATCTGCTGGCTTTGCTGCCTATTATTTTTTTGATGTTTCCGACAATAAATTATGCCAGTGCTCACAATAACCTAAACTCTGACGATCAGACAATAGGCAACTATGAAGTTCAGGTAGCTACAGACCCAGAGATACCAGAAGCTAATCATCCGTTCAAGTTAAGTTTCAGGGTATTAGATCATCAATCGGCATCAAATATCTGGAATTCATTTAACACCCAGATTAGCGAGGTGAGTGGTTTTAGAATGGGTGTAAGGATCTATTACAACGATCAACTTGTTGGAACAATTCCAGTACAAAGTTTCAGCAAGGGAGAATGGTCAACAGAGTACACATTTCATGAAACAGGAAATCATGTAGTTGATGTTGACTTGTATGACGTAGGTCCAAATGGTAAGACTCTGACGTTTACATACAACATTACTGTTCTCAGTATATTTGGCAATATCTTTCCATACATTATATCATCAGGCGGAATTGCATTTATTGTAATAGTTGTGTGGGCATGGATGACAAGAAAAAAAGTAAAACCTAAGCACTAGTCTCAATCTTTTGACCGCGTGCAATCCTGAATGCAAACAATACAGTAAGCAATGTCATTGCAAAGAGCAAGATTCCAACGCCATTGTGGATTGCGACTATCACAGCATGAAGTTTTGTATCAATCACTATGGCTCCAAGAGCTATCTGTGTTACTGCAAATATTCCTGCAAGAGTAGCAGTAGTCTTGAGCTTTTTGTGTGAACCTCTTGTCTTCCATGCACCTACTGCAGTTGCAACTATCAAGACTCCTGTTGTAGCTGCAATGAACCTGTGTATCCATTCTGTTAGAAATTCTGCAGAGGGAAGAATGCCACTTGGACAGAGAGGCCATTCGGGGCATGTCAACCCTTGTCCACTTGCTTGAAGATATCCACCAATGAACATTAGCGAATACAAGATTACAAGAGAGGCAAGTGCTAGATACTTGAAGTACATTATTACTCTACTATGAATTTAGCATCCATTCCAAGTGCTGCATGTCCAGGAACAGTACAGATATAGTGATAAGTTCCCGGTGCACCTGCTACAAATGTAACATCACCGCTTTGGCCTGGCTTTAATGGATCGTCAGGTGTTCCAAATGCAGAATCCCACAATACGCTTGATGGATCATTTGGATCAGTTACAACTCCAAATGCATGATATGACTTGCTGTCATTTTTTACATGGATTGTTACAGTATCACCTGATTTTACTGTTATATCCGGATTAGTGCCCGGTTGTCCTGGCAATGCATCAAATGCATATTGCTTAAAGTCTGCACTCATAACAAAACTCACTGTAAATTCTACCTTGTTTCCAGTTGCTTTTACGGTAGCACCCGAGGGGGCAGCAGTACCTGCTGCCACTATTATCTTACCTTCCATTCCTAATTCTCGGTGTCCAGGTACTGCACAAATGTAATAATATGTACCAGCTTTGGATGGAACAAATGATACTTCACCAGATGAACCAGGTTTCATAGGGTTGTCAGCTGTTCCAATTGTTGTTCCATCAATAGCAGGACCTGGTCCGCTAGTAGAAGCAGTTATTGCAAATGCATGAAATGATTTGCCAGCGTTCTTTACATTAAATTCAATTTTGTCACCTACGTTGGCATTAATTGTTGGGTTATGATTAGGATCAGATAATGACACGGTGTTAAATGCATATACCTTAAAGTCTGGAGACTCTACAAATGACAAGTTCACGTTGATAGTTTTACCTGTAGCTTGACCTTGACCAGGTGCGGCACTCTTACCTAATGATTCCTGGATTTTTCCCGCTGTTGGAAGATAAGAATTCCAATAACCATAATTTAGGAAAAATATAGTTCCACCAATTATCATGATTCCCAACAAGATTGCAAGCATCTTGCCTACTCTAGCAGGGCTTGTTCTAAGTATTGGATCCTCGTGTTCAGTGTGGCTCATGTCAATATCCTACGTGATGCGGATTCTTGGCTTGGTAAGGATAGTAATACTTGCCACCTATGCCAAATGGATCGTCCATGTTTGCTTCTTTGCCCTTTGCTGAATAGTAAATCAAGTTTATCAAGAATGCTACAAAGCTTGCTCCTAGAATCCAGGCACCTATTGTTGCAATCTGGTTGAGCTGTGTCCATGAGGTATATTCTGCTGGATAATCATAAACTCTTCTTGGCATTCCTTCAAGTCCAAGCAAGTGCTGGGTAAAGAAGACTTGGACAGAACCCCACAACATTCCTACAAAGTGGATGTTTGCCAGTTTCTCGCTGTACATCCTTCCTGTAATTAGTGGGAACATGTAGTATATCATGCCAACAAAGCCAAAGGCAATTGTACCTGTAAGGAACAAGTGCATGTGTCCTACTACCCAGTAAGTTCCATGGCTGATAAAGTCAAGTGGCATTGCAGAGTTGAGCACACCACCAGCGCCTGCAGAGAAGAATAGTGCAATTCCACCTACTGCAAATTTCATTGGTGCAGCAAATCGGATTCTGCCTCCCCACATTGTAGCAAGGAAATTAAATACGTGCATGCCAGATGCTGGCACTGCAGCTAAAGTTCCAATCATGAATACGACTTTGGTTGTAAAGTCCATACCTGTTGAATACATGTGATGACCCCAAGATGCAAAGCCAATCAGGCCAAGCATTACAAATGCAAACACACCACTGCCCTGACTATACAGGGGTTTTCTTGCGAACCGTGGAATTATTTCATACATCATTCCGATAGACGGCAACAAGAAGATATACACTTCAGGATGGAATGTAAACCAGAACAAGTGCAAATACGCAATTGGGTCTCCTCCGGCTGTTGGATTGAAGAATCCGGATACGCCCAGTCTATCGGTGAGCAACATGATAAGTGCTGCAGCATAAGACGGCATTGCAACAAGTGTCATTAAGGATACGGTCATCATCGACCATGCAAATAGTGGCACCCTGCGCAACGGCAAGTCCGGATGCTTGCATTTGAGAATTGTAACTATGAAATTAATTGAAGACAGAATTGATGAGATACCAAGAATCTTGAGACCAAATATCATCATGTCTGCGGCAGGTCCAGGTGCTCGAATAACTGAATATGGTGCATATGATACCCACGAGGTGTCTGAGAATCCAAGCCATAACAATGCACCGCCGATTGGGTTCATCCAAAATGCTATTGCATTTAGTTTTGGATATGCCATGTCTTTGTATCTCACCATGAGTGGAACTAGATAGTTACCAATTCCATTAGCAACTGGAAGTGCAAACAAGAATAACATTGTGAGACCGTGAACTGTAAATATTCTGTTAAAGGTTACAGAATCAGAGATTAGGACGTTCTGACCTGGGAAGAACAAGTGTGTTCTTATCATCATTGCCAAGACTCCTCCCATAAACAAGAATGCAAGGCCTGTAATTGTATACAACAAACCCACATCAGTGTGATGTGTTGAGAACATTATTTGCCAGACTGGACGTGGCTTCTTTAGTTCTAGTACCATGTGAATTCCCCTATCTCATTTGATATTTGAGTAAATAAAACGTTTTTGATGATTTTCAAGATTTATCATCCTCCACTATTAATGAGCCTCTCATGTTGTAATGCAACAAGCCACAATATTCTCTGCACTGGATTGGGAACTCTCCTGTTTGATCGGGTGCAAACCATGCATGGTTTACATGACCTGGCACTGCATCTTCAAAGACCACCCAGTCCGGGATGTTAAAAGAGTGCATCACATCTTTTGAATAGATCTCAAAATTATACGCGTGCCCTTTCTTTAGGTGTAATGTGCTTATTTCCTTTGTTCCATCAGCATGCTCAAAGCTCCAGAACCACTGCTGAGCTGTAACCTTGATTATTTCAGCATCTGCAGGAACCTCTTCCACCTCTTTTTGTACAACCCAAGAATCAACACCTACATAAACTAGAATTGCAATTACTACGCCGACAAATACCCATTCTGCTGTATCATGACCCATCTCTAATGGCCCTCCTTCTCATAGTTACCAGCTGTTGGATCATCTAATTTCTCCCATCTGGTAGGATTCTTGTTCTTTGGATGTGATTCACGAAATCTCCAGACAAGCCAGATCAATGTACCTGACACCACTGCACCGACTGTAAAGGCGGCAGTTGTCATTCTAAAGAACTCGTTCCACACCTCAGCCCTTAGGTTGATGTATTGCTTTGCAGACTTGTCTGTACCTAGCTGGGCGTTTGCAAAGTGAATTTGTGGAACAACCACTAGTGCGATTAATGCAATAATTGAAACAGCAATGACTTTCTTCATTTGCTATTTTGACGTGGATTTAATTTTCTATTTAAGCGTTTTGTAGATTGTCAGTGATCTACCTTGCTTTTTATTTTTAATAAAAACTTAATTGCGATCAAACAAGCAGATTTTGGCGGTAAAGGTACTGCATCATGGTAAAAAAATCAGTTTGTGAGATTTCACCGTTTATAGCCAAAACTGCACCGATGCGGACCCAGTGTAGCACATGTGTTCTATTGATACCATAATTGCTTAGCAATTTTAGTATTGCATTCGAGTCATTTGGTGTTTTGACCAAGTATTAGATCATCTGCCAAGTGGAACTTTTGTCCCGTATTGGACATAGTTGTATATTATGTAAAATGGTAAACTCCAGATAGCAGTCAACATGTGACAGTTTCCTGACCTGTAAATATTCCAGTTATTGCAGTCAATGTTATACTTGTATCTTGAATTGTCATACTTTAGTCAAACCCATTTCTAATTGTTGAACCTGGATAGCTGTGACCACGTATTAGAGTAAGTAGACAGTTGTTCATAGTTTGTTTGGACTGACATAAAGTGCATTAGAATGCAAAAATATCAATTGAGATGACATTACTTCAAATTTTTTTTG
>JARCRW010000011.1 GCA_029850515.1 Nitrosotalea sp.
CTTTGGAGTATTTTTTAGGCCACAGGTTTCTCGGAATTTTATCCCCTTTGGCTAGTTTTTCTTGAGTAGATCCAGTGCCTCATTGATCTCTTTGTATCTGTCACTTGTTTTATCTAACGAATTAAAAAATTCCATAAAGTCTGGAGCTCCATGGATAGATATTTTTTCTTTCAAGGTGGATTGGGCATGAATTGTTAAGTTTACTATTTAACTATGTGAGCGTTGGGCATAATCTTTTCTAAAAAATATGCTAGTTAGCAAGCATACGCTTGATGTATCTTGGATTCGCATTACCTGTAATGCAATTGTAATACACTGTCAACTGGTACACAAGTACACACATTAGCAAATACGATGACACGTTGTCAAATCCACGTACTGGTGATGGATCCATTCCAAATGTTTCCTTGACGGTACAAAATAATGGCTCAATTGACACGCCCCTGTTACGGTATATCTTCTGACCTTTCCTTGATTTGTAAAATGAAATGATTTCCAGTCTCTCACCTTTTGTATGATGATACCGCCTCACTGGACAGACCAGTCTGATTCCATGGTACCTTGAATAATCATACAGCTTCCAGTCATCATATCCCGCATCTGCTACGATATATTGTACAGTACTAGGAAGATGTTCCATCAGATTTTGATATTCCTGATTATCGTATACGTTTGCTGTACTGATACGGGCAGACAATGGCACTACTAGCTTGCCAGTGGAAGATACCATGTGCAGCTTGTAGCCAAACAACCACCCCTTGGTTCCAGAGAATCCCCATCTTGCATCGGTATCAATGCCAGACCTTGGAACCTTTCCTGATACCATCTGTTTCCTGTGCCAGACATGACCATTTTTTGCACGTATCATGGAACTGTCAACGGATACAATGGATGCATCAATGATTTTTTCTGCGGCAAATCTTTTTCCCATGACAGATATCATGGAACCAATCGGTATTGTCTTGAATCGCCTGTCAAATGTTCTCCTGTCTGGTAATGTATCCAATCCACATGATTTCATTATTTTCTTGTTGTACCTTGTGTTGATGGAAAAATAATGATGAAGACAGTTATTGGATGGTATCCTGAACCATATCCTGACAACAAAACATCGTACCATGGTACAAGTTGGATAGACGTACGGTCTTCCTCTCCTTTTGTCAACAACATTGTACAAAGATAGTAGACCAATCAGATGCAAAATGCCAATAAGGAAGGATTCTGATTTTATCTTGCTGAGGATTTCTCTCTTGGTATGCATTTGGCGATGATATTACCATGAGGAGATCCAAAGCATTTTTCATTAAATTAATTTTGGAATGTGATCAAAATGGAGCAGAATTATGCCCAACCCTCAACTAACTATCTAATTCTTTGAATAATTCCTTTAAAGTACTTACCTTTGTTTTGCCCTCTGCCTTTGCTTTGTAGAATTCTTTTACGTCTGTTACCTCTTCTGGAGTCAGGTCATCTTTCACTTTGGTTTTCTTTGTGACGCGTTGCATGTTATTTAGATACCGTTCACTATATTTCAATACAGTGACACATACTTACGCATGATAGCAATAGTTCTAATTGTACACAAATTATTATGTGTCAATTCACAATATCCCTACTGGATATCACTCTTGACACTTTGTTTTTTGCTACGCAAAACCAAGGCTCACCTCATTCGGATTTCATAGATGGCTCCGGTACTCTTCAATTTTATCAATAGTCATTTGGCAGGGATTTGTCTAATAACATGTTAGAAGAGGTTAATCTGTCTGTGGATATACATCTCGTTAATTGTACAAGACCACGATTTTAGAAATTAATCTAAATAGGAAGGCGCTTTGTTAAATTCTAGTTTTACAAGTTTTATACGGGGCTAAATATCTGTCTAGGTAATTGAAAATTTCACAAAGGGTAGCAGGAGTAGAGTATGCAATACGGGATATTGCACTGGAGGCAAGAAAACTTCAGAAGCAAGGCAAAAAGATCACATATCTCAACATAGGCGATCCTCTCCAGTATGGATTCCAGCCCCCTGATAGAGTAAAAGAGGCATTAATCAAAGCAGTAAGGGATGGCCAGAATTATTATGCATCTTCAGAGGGCTTGCCAGAGCTGCGCCAAGCAATAGCAAAAAAAGAGACAAAAAAAGGTCTCCCAGTTTTAGAAGACGATGTCCTGGTAACAAACGGTGTCTCTGAAGGTCTTGAAATGATAATGGCATCAATTGTAGAGACAGGTGATGAGGTCCTGATACCCGGTCCGTATTACCCACCCTATGCATCTTATGTCCGACTATATGGTGGAAAACCAATTGAATTTCTAGTAGATCTGCACAGCTCAACTCCTGATCTAGATGATATAAGATCAAAAATTACCGAAAAAACAGTTGCAATATGTCTTATCAGTCCCAACAATCCAACAGGTGTAGTATTTAGCGAAAAATCACTAAAGGATCTAGTAGACCTTGCAAACGAGCATGACCTGTACATTATTTGTGATGAAATATACGACCAGATTGTCTTTGACGAAAAGTTTACCGGAATAGGCAAAGTAAGCGGTGACTCGCCTGTAATTTTGCTTAACGGATTTTCTAAGGTTCACTTGATGTCTGGCTGGAGAGTTGGATATATCGCGTTTAACCAATCAAAGAAATTAGAACTGTTGCGAGAAAATGTACCAAAATTATCCCGAGTAAGGATTGCAACAAACCTTCCTGTGCAATATGCCGCACTCGAATCACTAAATGGACCCCAGGATTACGTGACAAAATTTGTTTCTGAGCTCAAAAAAAGACGAGACTATACCATCAAGCGACTAAATGAGATGAATGGTATTAGATGCACAAACCCAAAAGGGGCTTTCTATGCATTTCCAAAAATTGAGGACAACAAGTATGGTTCTGATAAAGAGTTTGTAACAGAACTATTGAAAGCAACTGGCATCCTTACAGTTCATGGTTCTGGATTTGGAACCCAGTATGGTACAGGCCACTTTAGAATGGTTTTCTTGCCTGAAATACCTATACTCGAAGAGGCTCTAAATAAAATAGAAAAATTTGTTGCCTAGTATTTCCAATCTGTAATTCTTTTTGGTGTTATTTCTATAATGCAGTCAGTCTGGTTCAATAGTTGTTGAGCTGATTTATTTTTTAGACTCTTAAAATATCGGAGCAGGATTCTTTTTGCAAGTGATTCAACCATACCTGTCTTCAAAATCAGTCTAGCTCTTCCAATTCCCATTACCCCCACAATACCTGGTGACCTTATCCCAATATCTACACAAAATGACACCTTGGAATTTTTCTTGATGTTTTTTGCCTTTCTTGTCTTTGTGTTTGTTCCTATGTAGAATCTACCGCTTGTATACATGTACCAGACAGGAACAATATGTGGATCTCCCAAAGAATCTATTGTAGCAAGTCGTAAGATTTTCTGTGATTTGAGAAACTTTTCATTCCTCATAGTTTTCTCCCCGCAGGCCAAGGATGATGAGAAATCCTGCTATGCCAAACATGCCAACTGATATCTTTTCACTTGTAATATCAGAAGACGTAAAAAAGTCTGACGTAAACTCTGGCCCCCATATGAGCAAGTCCCGTACGATGGCAATAGATGCTACAACAATAAACAGTACACCCATTGCCGTAAACCAATTCTTTCTTCTTACATGACCCATGTTTGATTACTGGTATTTGTAACTAGATTATCTTTATGCCTGGGTTTTTCATCTTGTTTTTTATCATTGCATTAAGAAGGATTGGCGTTGTTACTTCTGCAAGATATGATAAGGAACCAGGCCCCAATAATATTGGCCTGAGGTTTTTTATCTCAGTTATTAGCTGACGCACTAGATTTATCGAGTCCTCGGCATCTCCGCACACAAATATGTCAGAGTCAAGTACAAGTTTTGGATCAATTAGCTTTTTCTCTGATATTGTATGAAATGCAGAAACTAGCCTGGATTTGTTCTTCATGTGTTTTTGAACCAATTCAAATGCAGACGGTTTCTTGTCCTTGAACGAAATGAACTCAAAGCCAGCATCAGTCTTAGTCAGTGGTACTATGGGAGATATTACTGTGCAGTTATCTCTTACATAAGGTAAAATCTGGGAACATATTGCATCTATATTTTCATATGGAATTGACAAAACCAAAACCTCGCTTTCTTTTGCAACTGTAACGTTGTCTTTTCCAGTGATTTTTCCTTTGATGGAACCATATTCTTTTTGTGCCAGTTCAGAATATTCTTTTGCAGCTTCCTCTGCCTTGACAGCTTCTCTAGACCCAATGATGATATCATGATTTTCACACCATCGCAAAGCAAATCCCTTGCCCATTCCGCCGGTTCCACCAATTATTCCAATCTTCATGAAATCAACCACAGGCAATGTTATTATTATCTTTATTCAATAATTGTGATCGTTATTGCCACTATTTCTTTTTCTAAGACACGGTCAGGCCAAAAATAATGTCGAACGAATTTTAGCTGGACGCACCAAGGGATTTCCACTAACAGAATTGGGTATTCAACAGGCTGAGCAAATAGGGACTTTTCTCAAGCCTTTCAATATATCCAAAATATATTGCAGCCCTATAGAGAGAGCAGAGCATACTGCCAAAATAGTTGCCAACAGTATAGGCCTGCCCTGTACAGTTGATGAGCGACTAACTGAGATAGATATGGGATCATTTTCAGGAATGCATTATGATGAAATGTTAAAAAAACATGGAAATGTTTTCTTGAAATTTTACCAAGGTCATCCGATAGTTGAGACAAATGGCATAGAGACATTTACAAATGTGAAAAAAAGGGTCTTGGACATGGTTGATCATTGTTTGAAAAAACATGTTGGGCAAACCGTTTTACTTGTTACTCACATGGACCCTATCAAATCAATGATCTCTACAATCCTCCAACCCAAGCCTGAATTACTATATGAGATGATAATAAGAAATGCTTCTCTTACAATATTGAAAAATGAACAATCAAGTTTTTCCATGGTTGCAATAAACTCTATGAATCCAGAACGATATTCTGATGAATAGTCTTTTCATCATCTAGTTTGCTAATCTGTGCAAAAATTAGCAGAACCAATATCTATGGGCTAACGAAATCATATTTAGATTGAAACTAGTGATACTTGGATTATTAATTCTTGTAATTACCAGTAGTTTTTTGACTGATGCTTTTGCCTTACAACTATCTACTGATAGAGATGTTTACTCGAAGGGTCAACCTCTTCTTGTATATGGACAAGCTTTGCCAAATGAAACCCTGATAATCAGATTATTTGCGCCAGATGGCACCATAGCACAATTCAACCAGATAAATGCTGACAATACGGGTGCTTTTAGCCATATACTGATACGATGGCCTAATGCAACAAGCAGCTATTCCTACGGAACATATTCTGTAGAGGCAATTGCTACAAAAGAACAAGGGATGTCAAAAACAATTAATGTGAAATTTTTAGAAAATTCATCATTGGTACAAGTACCACAACAACCAATTGTTCTAGTGTCTGTATTTGCTCCCCAAAGTGCAGCTGTTAATCAAACATTCCGAGTTTTTATTCAGGTTACAAGTGATGGCTTGCTGGTTGCTGGAAATCCGTCTGATATACTCAGTTCATCACATGTTCACATGCCAGATGGCAGTGTGGTTAGTCTTTCTAATTCTCTAAAAACTCTTCACCAAGGGCTTTTTTACGTAGACTTTACACCGACCCAAGAAGGTACCTACATTTTTCATATAACTGCTAATAGTAAGGGTACAGTCTCTAACGGTTCTGTTGCTACTCTAGTCCTTAAGCAAGACATAGCAGGAATATCTAACCAGATATTGAAACTCAATTCTGTTTTAGGCTCTACCTCACAAGAACTTGACAGACTAAAGTCGGAAATCCAAGGTTTTGGAACCGTACTAAATAGTAGCCAGCAGTCTATATCTAAAGCAAATGAAAATCTAAACAAGAGCGTAACCAAAATGTCTGATTCTGTTACAAACATTGACCAAGCATCTACGCAATTAAATTCATTGTTTCTTCCTGTCGTAGCTCTGATAGCAATAATTATCGCACTACAAATAACAATTCTTGCTAGGCGACGATAGTTCATATGGTTAAGAAAAAAAACACCACGCTAACAATAGGATTTTTTTTAATCTTTATCTTACTTTTTTCTCTTTTTCCAAAAACAGCAATGGGATCATATGATGCAGATCTCCCAAAAAATAACATAAACATAAAAACAGATCAAGTATCCGATCTCATAAATTTTCAACCGTCTTCATATCAAGATGTCATTAAAAGATACATTGTATTTGGTTCTGGTTCTGTATCTGATATAGTATCACGGGCTAGCAATGTTGTCTATGGAATGAATTCAGATCACGGTTCGATTGCTATGGGTTTTTTCAATCAAGATGAGGTCTCAAATTTAAAATTAAATGGATATGATGTGATTGAAGACTTGCCATTAGAGTTTGATTCAATAAAGCCTGATCTGCCGGTAGCCCAAGTCTCAACAATTGATGATATTCTTGGTTCTGGCAAAGTCATTCACAAATATGGATATACGGGAAATGGTATCAAGATAGGAATAGTGGATACGGGAACAGACTTTACAAATCCTGATGTAAAAGATTCTGTAGCCCGTGACAAAAATAATGTTCCAGTGATGATTGATGCTGATGGACAGGGTATAGTACTAACCAATACTACGTTTGTTGCAAATATCAACAGTAAAGGAGTAGTACAAAATTATACCCATATCCTACCAAAAAATGTCACATCTTCTGTCTATGTAACTTCAAAAGGAGTATTTCTTGATCTACACAAAAAGGGCAGGGGAACATATGTTCAAGTTTATAATTCACTATATCCAAAAGGCGGCAATCCGGTTCTAAACGGAACAGTATCAAGTGACTATAAAATAGGGAAAGATTCCAGGCACTTCATCCTCTCCAAGAGTGGTGTGTATCACTTTGGCATGATATATGAAAGCGTGTCTCAAGGTCAATATTATAGACTGCAAATAGTGCCGGTTCTTGTAGTTGATTCAAACATTGCAGGTTTGTACGATACCATAATTGCAGACATGTCAGATTCTTGGAAAGATTATAAAAAATTTAATAGTTTTATCATCCCTCAATATGACTTTGATTTTACTGATGAAACCACAATTACACTTGGAGGAGGTAACGAAAATCTTGTCTATGATTCAAATCATGATGGAAATGCCGATTATGGTGCGGGAACAGTTGGCGCACGCGTACTTGATGTATATGGCGTAATTGCAAAACCGTCTCTAGTTGACAAAAAACTAGGCGCAATGAACGGTACACTTCTTCCTCCACTTGATCCACACGGAAATTTTTTTGGAATAATGTATGATTTTGGGGGTCATGGAACAGAAACTGCCAGCTCGATAACATCTACTGGAAAACAAAGTTATAGTATTTATGCGAACTCTACAAAATATCACCTAAGGGGCATTGCTCCTGGCGCAAAAATAGTTCCTATCAAGGCTCTTTGGTTGGGCGACGCAATTTATGGCTGGCTCTGGGCTGCTGGGTTTGATCAAGAAAAAAACCAATGGAAATACAGCGGAAATACTAGAGTTGACATTATATCAAATAGTTGGGGAATATCGACTTTTCCTGCCCTAAAATCAGTTCCCGGACTGGATATACAATCGCTTTTGCTTGGCGCACTCTGTGTTCCTCATTCTCTTGATGTGAACTATCCTGGAGTCTTGGTAGTTAGCAGTTCAGGAAATGCAGGACCTGGTTATGGTACCATAGGAATTCCGGATGCCGCACCGTTTGGAATTACAGTGGGAGCGGTGACTGATAATGTCTTTGTGGGTTATGGTCCATTTAAGAACCAACCACGATTTGGCAACAGCACATCTCATTATGGAGAGGTATCGGGATTTTCTAGCAAGGGCCCATCTTTGATTGGGGATCCCAAGCCTGATCTTATGGCAGTAGGGGAATATAGCTATGTTCCTACATCTATGCAAACCAGTAAAAACAATACAAGCCAGTATGGTCTGTTTGGGGGAACCAGCTTGGCTGCGCCTCTGGCAGCAGGTTCTGCAGCAGTTCTCATGGAAAGTCTAAAAGATAAAAATATTCCATACGACTCTTTTACCATAAAAAATATTCTAATGTCAACTGCAACTGATTTGGGAAATGATCCATTTTCTCAAGGTGCTGGATTGATCAATATAACAAGGGCAATTGATTTTGTATTAGGAAATGACGGTGTATTTGAAGTCTACAACGATGCATCATATCATAATATCAAGAAAATTTTAGATGCTGCTTTAGAAACAACAAACTCATCTTCAGTTGGTTTGACAACAATAAAGTTTACCAATTCTTTCTTGCCTGAAACATCTTGGTTTGGAGGGAGATTGTATCCTGGAGATAGAACATCGGCTACTTTTACAATCATAAATCCCACTAATGATACGTTGGAAATTAACATCGAACCACAAAAACTTGGATTGATAAAAACTGATACCTATAATGGAACTACTCAGGTAGGGTTGCAGGATCCGATAATGAACGAATCGGGAACCTATAGACCAGATTATGTTCCATTGCAAGAAATAAAAAACTATACTGGATTGACCTCATTTTTTAAAGATACCAAGCCCATCCCTGACGATGCTTCTTTGCTGGTTCTTAACCTCGCATTTCCATTTTCGCAGTTCATGAACTCGTCTGAAAAAATATATGCTGATGACATAAAAATCTCGTCGCTGTATCTGTATGATTGGGACAAGAAAAATAACGCCCCTGTCCCAGTATCCCAAGATCTCTCCCTGATTAATAGAGGCGGTGTGTGGGGAACTGTACAAGAACTTAGGGTCTCTGAACCTGCTACGAAAATAAAACACGTTCCTCTAGTTGGAGTATATCCTGTACCTACAAGATATTCATACTGGACAGGTGATACCAAGAAAAACTCTACATCATCAGACTATACCCTTACTGCAAGTTATTACAAAAAAGTATCATGGAACGAAATTTGGTTAAATTCAAAAAGTATTCAAGTCAAGCCTCATGAATCTGCCAAAGTAATAGCCACTCTGATTGTTCCTCAAGACCAAGCTCCTGGATTGTATCAAGCCTTTCTCACATTTGAAGGAAAGTCACATACTGTAAATGTTCCAGTTTCATATGCTGTAATGAAAAAACTCCAACCAAAAGATCTACCCACTGTGATACAAGGACAACAAGGTGACACATTATATGGAAATGGTTACATCGGAGGAGGATTTGATATGGCAAACAGGTATAATGCAGGAGACTGGCGTCAATATTATTTTGATGTCACTGACAAGACAATAAACTCAATTGCGATGACTCTTTCTTGGGAAGATCCTGACACAAATCTGTCTGTCTTTGTAATAGATCCACAAGGAAAAATTATTCAAACAAATACTCCGCCTGGTGTACTTGGACCGTTTCAAGGGTGGCCTACTGGAGACTGGCTTGGTCCAAGTGCTTCATTTAGTGAAGGAGGAGGATTTTATCCAATAAAGAACAAGGATGCAACATCTACTGTACTGTATGCATCAATAAACCAGACTGGTGTATATTCTGTATTGATACATGCTCCACTGTTTGGAGGAAGATCAATTGCAGAACCTATAACGATTGCTACAAAATTCTCTACCATACTGCCGATAGAATCACAACCTCAAATGATCTTAGACATTCCGCTTTTTATCAACAATAATTATACAATCACTCCAAAAATAATTGGACAAGAAATCGAAAGCGAGCAATACTATCTTGATAATGAAGAACCAAAAATAATCAACCAAACTATATTGGCAGAAGATGTACGAACTCTTTCTGAAGGAGAGCATGACATTAAATTTGTCATAACTGATACTGTAGGGCATGATGTCTCAAAAGAATTCAAATTCATAATAGATAACACTGCACCACAGATTATAGTAAAATCACCACAGAACAACTCTAAAGTTTCTGGAGTGGTTAACATTGATCTAGATGTAAATGAATTAAACCTGGCACAAAAAGACTGGTTGACAATACAAACTCCCAAGCAGATTTTCCATGATGTTAAAAATATTCAATTTGATACAACAGGTCTTGCCAATGGAAATTATACGATAAACGCTACTGCAAAAGATAGGGCAGGAAATGTAGGGGTTGCAAATATTGTACTTGCTGTGGATAATTCTGGTCCTAATGTTACCTCCAGTCAGGTCAAGGGCGATCAAGATTCTGCAACTTTAGTTGAGATTTTGGTTGGAATTGGAATTGCATCGGCAATAACCGTTTTTACTTTGAAAAGATTAAGAATTTCGAAAAGAGGCTAACAAGATTTATATGCAAATTTTCAAGAACGGAGCTTTGGATGTCTGAGCAAGATTCTGCCAAGGATGCCCTGTCTCGACGTGATTTTCTCAAGTTACTTGGTGCTGCGGGAGTTGCTTTAACGTTTACACCGTTTGTCCCATGGGGCAAATTCATGCCAAATCCGTCAAATGCCTCTCTTGAGAGGGCACAAGTTATTCTGCCTGATGGAACACAGGCAAACGTCAAGACTTTTCCAAAGAATCATTCAGAGGTTATCACTTATCCAAAAACAGGAGATACTGTACTTGATCAAGAGGCATTCAAAAAATGGCAGTTTATTAGATTGCCAGAGGAACTTGGTGGCGACAAAGACGATATTAGTGCTTTTCGTGCTTATAGTATGGTTTGCTTGCACCTTTGGTGTCTGTGGAAATACTGGCCACAAGAAGGTAGAAAAAGAGGTGAATGTCCATGTCATGGAAGTATGTACAATCCATTGAATGGAAAGGCATTTGCAGGACCTGCTTCGCTTCAAGCTGCACCATCAAATGTGTTGGCAACCCTTTATTTTGAAACTGATAATGATGGAAATTTATGGATTAAACCAGCTGTATGGAATGTAAATGAAAATGGAGTTGTAGGATATGGTCGTTTCCTTAAAACGTAGAAACGGTCTAGTAGATTTCTTCTACTGGATATGGGACGGACTAGAACGTACTGTTTTCATTGGAACCAAGTTCTCGTTCCCTGCAAGATTTGTAAGCCCCTTTGGATTCTTGGGAATGCTTACATTTGTAATATTTATAATTCTCGGAATTTCTGGTGCGTTGCTGATGTTTTACTATCAGCCAATATTAGACAGGGCGTGGGACAGTGTTCAAAAAATTAATGATACGGTTCCTTATGGATTTATGATACGAAATATTCACTATCATGCATCAAACGCAATGGTTCTTCTTGCAGTACTTCACATGTACTATCAATACTTTAGTGGAAGATACAAGATAAGAAATGAAATCATCTGGGTTACGGGTGTGGTACTTGGCACTGTAACTATTTTGGAGGCATTTACCGGTTATGATATCATATTTAGTGAACGTGCCGAACTTGCAATCAGTATAGCTGCGTCTCTTACCAATTCTATGCCCGTAGTTGGACCAACGATTCGTGATGCTATGTTTGGTTCTGGCTTTGCAGACTTTATCCTTAGGTTTTACACCATGCACGTGTTTCTCTTACCAATAGTAATGCTGGGACTGATGGCAGTTCACATGCCAAGATTCTTGGTCTTTGATGTTCCTATGGTGATGGCAATTTCTGGTGCGATATTTATAACAGGTGGAGTCTTCCCGGTAGATCTTGGTTCCAAGTTTGAACCTACGGTACCGCCAGGAATTACGGTGCCTGAATGGTATCTTACTGGAATCTATGCATTCTTGAGAACCCAATATGACAAATTTGTGACAGGTGTCCTGTGGCCTGGCATATTTATTGTAGCGATAGCTATGACGCCATTCATAGATAGGTACAAAAAATTCTCATGGAAAGATAGGCCATTAGTAACTGCATTTGGTATAACAGGTATCACACAGGTCATGGTGACAACATACTGGGGCTTTTACATTACGCCAGATATCACAAAACCACTAGTTGCCCGACTTGTAATTGATCCAATATTCTTTTACACGATAATGTTGTTATTGGTTCCGATAGGGTTTGGATTCTCATATATGATGATATTGCTTGCAAAAGAATCTGAAAGAAAGGCAAAGCTGGCAGCTTCCAAAGGTCCTCACAAATCATCACCGATTAATCTGTCTGGAAAATGGATTAATTGGTTAATTATAGGACTTTTGGCCTTCCAAGTATATCTTAACATTGCAGCATATAATGCAGCCCTGAGTGGAATGAAGAACTTTGCTCTATTCCTAACTGGACTGATTCTTATGGTATTTGCTGGACTCTTCCATCTGTACAGGCATGGACTAAATGAAGCAAAGAAGATTCCTGTTCCACCACAGGCAGAACCTGAATCTCCAAAACCGCTTGACAGTAAAGAATCCCCTGCAAGTCTGCCCTCTTAGATCCAACTAAATCCATGTTCTGATCTTTGTATTTTCTACATCTCAAAAAACCAAATCTAGCGTTTACTGGCACAAAATTATTTTTGTATAGCTTTATAAGACTAAAAACAAGATTGGCAAATAGTTGAGTCTTCCATCCTCTAGTCATGCGTATGGAATAGGATTGATTGCAGTAATTGTAGGTGCTGCCATTGGAGTTTCTTATTACCAGCTTTATTTTATTCCAGAACTTAATGCAAAACCAATAGTACCTGATAAAATTCTCCACCCAGGCGATAAAACTACCATAATCATCGTACCAGGTGCAGAAAACCAGGCACAAGTGCAAAATTTTGTACCAAAAAAAATTGAAGCCCAACTTGGCGTAAATAATTTGGTTATTTGGAAGAATACCAGCCCTGATACTGGTCATACCGTCACACCTGATCAAAATAGCTTGTTCACTGATAGCTACAGCGGCAAATTTGGCTCTCCTGGAATAATTAAACCAGGAAAAACATACCAATTTCTATTTACACAGGAAGCCACAATAAAGTATCACTGTGATCCTCATCCTTGGATGACTGGTGAAATCGACGTAGTGCACGGTGCTCTGACATCATAGTAAAAATAATGTTAGGGCATTAATTTTCCAAAAACAACATCGCTTTCAATCTCTTTATGTTCTTGGATTATAGATGCTCTGAATTTGATCTCATGAACTTCTTTTGGTTCAAATTCTATTGAGGCTGTAAATTCAACTAAATTTTGTGGCATGTCATTTTTGTTGATAAACAATCTTGAGAGATTCTGTGATATGGATTTATTGTTGTATGATCTGTAGACTATGAGTTGGTTGGAACCTAGAATCTGAGCATTCACTACCACTCCGTCATATCTTCCAGAGTAATTTACTTGGATCTTTCCCTTGATTATCTCACTACGTCTGAATGTCAAATTCTCTATCTTTATATCAATGTCTTTCATATTGCATTGATTTTTAGATGAAGATAATTAAATTATTGGAACTTGCGTGTAATTGTTTCTCTTGAATTATCTAGAAAGCGGGTCCGAAGATTCACGACATAACTGTTTTGGCGCGTCCGTCTCATTTTTTTGATTTTTTATTAAATAATTGAGGATTTGTTAATAGGTACTAACTTTTCCACAATTTAAAAAAATTAACATGTGTTGAGAGGTTGAGATATACCTGAAATATACACAAAAGACTTTAAACAGTTTTGTGTTATAGATGATCATAGGATATGAGTACAAAAGAGTTCAAAATAATCAGGAATGAGATCAGAGAATTGAGAATGTTATACAAGAATCTAATTGATAAAATTGTTCCATTAGAAGAACCGACAGCAAGCGATAAATCCGCAATTAAAAAGAAAGAAGAGATTGTTAACGAATTGTCATTGTTGAAGACACTGGATTAATTTGTTTGAAGTTAATGCCAAGAAAAGTGTCTTAAAAGCAATAACTAGGCTTGATTCTAAAAGACATACTGGTAACGTTGAAAGATAATCCTGTTCCAGTTCGAATCTATGATGTGGCAAAACTGAAAGGATATGATTCCATATACAGAATTAGAATCGGGAGCTTAAGGTTGGTCTATGAGGTATGTTGGTCTGATAAGAAAATTACAATACATAATGTTGAAGAACGTGAAAGTGTCTATGAAAATATGTAGGATAAGAATATGCTCGAAACGCTAGTTCACTAACTGTTTTGACATGTCTGCCCAATTTTTTGATTTTTTATTAAATAATTGAGCCTTGGGCATAAACATTTCATAATGCCAGTTGCCAAGATCTTAGACTTGTCAGAGAATGTGGGACAACAGAAAATCTTTCAATAAATCATACACCAATTACTCTTGGTGGAACAAACGATGCTGACAATCTGGAAATATTGTGCAGAAAATATCATGATGGTTATCACAGAACAAACATTTCAAAAAAGAAGATGCGATAGTTGATTTCTAAAAGAGCTGAATACAAATTAGTCGCTTGACACTGCGATGACTTGCAAAAAATCTGGCGAATCCTCTGTTAAGTTCAGAAAAGTACCGGGCCCGAAGGGCTTCGATCCCTTGACCACTGGATTAGAAGTCCAGCACTCTATCCAAGCTGAGCTACAGGCCCAAATACCGGGCAATTAGTAGCCGTATTAAGGGTTTTTACAACCAATTTTTTTTATTAAGATCTCTTTCCATCTTGAAGAGAAACTGTTGTGAATATCCTGCATATGGACCGAAATATTCTACAATCTCTTCATGAAGTTTTTCATATTTTTTTTCTGTCATGGGTTTTTCTGTTACACTGTTAAAAAATTTCTTGTAATATTTTAACAAAATTCTTTGTGTCCATCTATCAATTGGAAAAGCTTCCATCTTGTCAAGAGAAAACAGTGCAATACAGTCTGCTACCTTGTTACCTATACCAAGAATTTTTTTTAGTGATTCTAGAGCAGTGCGATAGTCTGTTTTTTGTAGCCATGCAAAATCAATCTTGCCCAAATTAACTGCACGAGCTGCCTCTTTGACATATTTTGCTCGAAATCCCAGTCTGCACTCCATGAGATCTTTCATAGATGCATTTGCAAGGGTCTCTACTTTTGGAAATGTGTGTGATACATGTCCCTCAAATTCCTGTCTAGTGCCAAATTTTACGCACAAGTTTTCTAGCATTGATTTAATGTTTTGTATGGACGAGTTTGATGAGCAAATAAACGATATGTAGCATTGAAATGGATCCTGTCTTACTAGTCTCAAACCTGGTGACTGTTTTACTGCATTTCCTACAATCTTGTCTCTGCTAATCTCTGACAATATTTTTTTTAGATTATCGTCTTTTCTAAGAAAATTATCTGTGTTACCGGATAATGATCTGGCACTAAAAGGCGACTGTTCTAGTATGAGAAGGTCCTGACCGTCTACTCCTATCCACCTGTCTCCAATTTTATTCCAGAGAAAAACTTGACCGCTGTTAATTGTAGTTTCTATGTTTATCGTATCTATTTTCTGCATGTTATACGGTTATTGTTTCACCAGCTTCTGGTGCGTGTGCGTCAAATCCAAATTTCTCATGTATTTCATTTGCAAATTTTGTACAGGAATCGCTGTCACCATGAACGGTAAGAACTTTGGGGTTGCCCCTCATCTTCCTCATCATCTCAAAAAGGGAATCCCTATCGGCATGTCCTGAAAATTCAAACTGCCTTACCTCTGCCTCACACTTGAACTCTTTTCCTCTCGTACTGACACGTCCAGTGTCCAAAAGTTTTCTTCCTGGCGTTCCCTCTCCTTGATATGAAACCAACGCAATACCGTTTCTCTTGTCTGCTGCCAAGTTCTGCAAATAAAATACTGCCGAGCCGCCTACTAACATGCCAGCAGGTGAAATTATGACAGCTGGTTCATCTAATGCACTCTTTCTCTCCCTTTCACCTTTTATCCAAACTGCCTGATGGACAGCATCTGCAAAAACTTTTGGATCGCGTAAATATTCTGGATAATTCAACATTATCTCATTTACCTTGACAGCCATGCCATCCATCACTACTTTGTGTTTGAATCCAGCGTTCTTCAAAACACATGCAATCTCCTGTGATCTCTCAACTGAGAAGGCAGGTACAAAGAGGGAACCTTTTCTATCTAATACCTCATATGCAAATTCCATGAATTTTTCTTCAGATTCATTTCGAGGCATTTGGTTTGTCTGAGAGTAAGTGCTTTCTGTAATGACCAAGTCAACCTCTCCAAAATCAAGATCTGCATCCCTTAACATTCTGGATCCTCTTGGATTGATATCTGCAGTGTAAAACAGTCTCTTTTTTTCAGATTCAACTAGAACCGACGCGCCGCCTAAAACATGGCCTGACTCAAGTAGTTGAAAAGAGGCATTTCCACGCTCCACTTTTTCTTTATATTTTATCTCTTTTGAGTGCATCATCATCTTTGATATGCTGGCAAAATCATATGGCAGCTGACTTTTTTGAATTCTGAGCATGTCTTCAATCAATAATCTTGAAAGATCAAATGTTGGGGGAGTTGCATATACATCAGTACTGCCGTTTACAAATAGCGATGGCATGTTTCCTGAATGGTCCAAGTGGGCATGAGTTATGATGGCTGCAGTAATTTCATGTGGGTTGACTGCAATTGGGTATAATGATTCCTTTTTTAGCTCTACTCCATAGTCTAGTAGAAAACTAGCTCCGTCACAATTGACTTGAAAAGCTGATCTGCCTACTTCCTTGGCCGCACCCAGAACTCTTACTTGCAAGAATTCAAAACTTTTTCAAAGTACTTTTAAATCTTTAGCACTTGGCCTTGACCTGATCTGTTATACTGCTTGCACAATTTACAAAAGACTTAATTAGATCAAAAAAAAATGATCCGAGTATGGGTAGAACTTTTGAACAATGGTGGAGTACAATCCCAAAAGACCTCAGAGACAAAGTTCGAAGAGGCGATGAAGGAAACAAACCATTATTGAATCAAATAAACTGGATTTGGGTTCACAATATGATGAATCAGAAAGGAGATCTAAATCCTACATCTGCGGAATTGCTTGACTGGGTAACATCAGGCCAGATTGAAGCAATGCGCCAAATAAAGAAGTAAAAATATCATTTATACTTTCTTTTTGTTTTTCTTTTCTTTTTAAAATTGAAATAATTCTATAACTCCGTTATGAATTTTGCAGATCATTTAAATAGCAAACGATGAAAGATCAAAAACAGAATGCCAATCGCAATTCTTCCAGACGTTGATGAGCAGAGATGTATAGGTTGTGCACTATGTGTAGAAATCTGTACTTCTCTTGGTCCAGACGTTCTTCGTGTAAAACCAGTAGATGGTTGGAAGAGAGGTAAAGCATTTGTTTTTTATCCAGAAAGATGCATCTCAGACGGAGCATGCATTGGAGTTTGCCCAACAAAAGCAATCTTCTGGATGAGACCAATGACTTACACTCCAGGCCAACCAGTACCTCTACACAAGAACGGTATATTCGTAAAAGGCTGGGCAGAAGACGCCGCACTATAAAAGCGGAATCTATCTTCTTTTTTATTATTTTTTGATATTGAAAAATCTGGTTTTTATTTTCAAACCTTTGGAATGGTATTTTAAAAATTCATTCTTTATCGTATAGATGTTCTTGAATTTGTTGTGTCCAAGAAACATGTTCCAAGTTTTATTAAATTCTGGAAATTCCTCTTGATTATAGTCTATGTTGGATATGACATAGTGTGCGGCAGGATACATGTCTGACAGTTCCAATGGGATTATTCCAAGATATGGATTGTATTGGCAAAACTGTATGTCGTCAAGATTTGAAGAAAATTTCTTTTTTAGGCTGTTGTACTCCGATGAAGCATAAAACGGTCTTACTCCGCCATCTGGTATGATCACTAGTGTTTTTTTCTTTGTTCTAAAGTTGCGTACCAACAAATGAAATCTCAAAATTTCAGGCCTGAATTGATCCTCTTTGGAAAAAAGAAATACTGCATTATCCTTGTATCGCGGAGTAGTTTCTATGAAAAATGATGTATTCTTGGTAAAAATGGATATGCTTTCAAACAACTTGGGATGTGCCCTTGCTTTTCTTATGGTATATTCCCATAATCGCCCCTCGTGAATGGCCTCCTTTACTCTGTCCACTTCGGCCTTTATTGCATACAGATTGTGAAGTGCTATCCTGTTGGTTCTTTCCTCTTTGTCTAGAGATAGCATCTCCTTTGGCTTTATCTTGGTACAGACTTCACAATTACAGGAAAAATAAGCTACCTCAGAAATATGTGCAGTACCATCTTCCATGATGTATCTGTCATGTTTTGCATATAACATGTAAGATGCAGAATCAAAGGTATCACAACCAAGAGATACTGCAAGAGGTATAGTAAGTGGGTGTCCTGCCCCAAACAGGTGAAGCGGAATAGAATCTGGAATATTTTTCTTTGCTGTCATTATCATTTTAGCAAGAAGATTGTATTCGTATGATTCCATGAATTCAACTGGACTGCCTAATGCTAACATCTGAAAACCTGAATCAACAAGTGCCTTTGTTGATTTTGTAACTAGATCAGAATGCTCACTTCCTTGAATTGGCCCAACCCATATCTGACCATTATCCTCTCTAGAATCCAGAGTCTCCTTTGAGACCCGAAGTGTATGTTGTACGTACTCTATTGCCTTCTTTTTTGATAGTCCAAGTCCTGTTGGACGATCTAAAGGAATTGCAATGTCTGTCTTTATCCCCCTTTCAAAATCTGCAATTTTTTTATAATCTACGTCAATGTCTCCGTACTCCAAGACCTGATACCCTCCGGAATCTGTCATGATTGCACCATCATAGTCAATTATCTTGTGGATGCCTTGCTTTATTGCCTCATCTCCATATCTCTTTAGTGTGATGTATGCATTTGTTATTACTAGATCAAATCCCATCTCTCTTAATTTTTTAGCAGGAATTTTTTGTTTCACTGGGTGAATTACTGGCACAAATGCCGGAGTCTCAATTTTACCATGGTTTGTGTAAAGTATTCCTATCCTTCCAGCAAGATCCGATTTTTTTATCTCAAACATTTTACATTATAGCCTCATATGACGTAATTTGAACCTAGTATGGAAAGAATTTTTGCATATCCCCTTTTTTGAGAACCATCTGCAGCCAATCTACTTTATCGTCCTTTGTTCCAGTTCTCTTAAAGATTGATTCTACCTTCTTTGCAGTATCAGAAATTGATCTGTCACTTGTATCAATTTGAAAGGTCTTTTTCTGCCCAAATTCATGTACCGTATCATAATATGTGATGCCAAGTATTTCACTGCCAAGATTTTCAAGTGATTTTTTGCTAGAATACTTTCTCCTTTTGTATATGCGTTGAAGCTTGTATGGGCTTTTTCTTAATACTATTGATATCTCGACATTTCTTGAGGATACCACATATGGTGCAAGATGTCCTACTAGTATGGAATTCTTTGCTGCTTTTTTGTCTATTATTTTCTTCAATTTGTTTACATCCACATCAAGAGTTCCATTATTTTTCTTCACCAATTCTTGCTCTATTGCAATTTTGTTGATGTCAATCATCTCAAGGTTTAGCTTTTTTGAAATCAATTTCGATATAGTGTGTTTACCTGTTCCAGGGTTTCCAGTTATTATTTTCAATAAATATCCTGAAATGGATTGAAATTAAACACTTTTGGAATACTAATAAGAGCATACCTCGGACTCTTTTGCATGCAAATTGGCCTACTGGGGAAAACCAATGTTGGGAAATCTACATTTTTCTCAGCAGCCACACAGACTACTGCACAAATTGGTAATTACCCGTTTACAACTATTGAACCAAATGTAGGAATTGCTTACGTGAAAACTGATTGTGCATGCAAGCATTTTGCCATTGAACATAATCATCCATTATGCATTGGTGGAACTAGGTATGTAGCAATCAAGTTAATCGATGTTGCAGGTCTTGTCCCAGGAGCCCATGAAGGCAAAGGCCTTGGTAACAAATTCCTCGATGATGCAAGAATATCTGAAGTTTTAATTCATGTAATAGATGCGTCTGGTTCTACTGATATACAGGGTCAATCTGTCCCCGTGGGATCTCATGACCCGCTTGAAGATGTTAAATTTGTTGAGGATGAATTTGATCAATGGATGAAACAGATACTTCAACGAGAATGGCACAAACTTACCAGGGAATTAGAAAGCAAAAGTGGCAAGGTAATTCAGGCTATTGCACAACGATTTAGCGGACTAGGGATAGATGAATATGATGTAGAACATGTGCTGCATAGCTCGAATCTACAATCCAAGAAACCACATGATTGGAGTGGAGATGATCTCTCATCATTTGTTACAACACTTAGAAAACGAACAAAACCCATCATGATAGCTGCAAATAAATCAGATCTCTGTCATGATCTTAGTATCCTGGATGAGTTTAGCAAAACACATCCAACTGTTGCATGTAGCGCAGAAACTGAACTTCTTCTCAGAAAAGCAGCAAAGAATGGAATCATAGAATATCTGCCAGGCGCAAAGTCCTTCAAGATAAAAAATGGAATAAATCTGAATCCTCAACAGCAAAAGGCATTGGAGTTGGCAGAAAAGGTCATGTCAAAATTAGGCGGAACTGGAATCCAGCAGGCTCTTGATCATGCATGTTTTGATCTTTTAAAGTTGATTACTGTATTTCCAGTAGAAGATGAAACAAAACTATCTAACAAAAATGGAGAAGTGTTGCCAGATGCAAAGCTCTTACGTATGGGCGCTACTGCAAGAGACTTGGCAAAATCCATACATCAAGACCTTGCAAAAGGATTTCTTTTTGCTATTGACGCAAAGACAAAACAAAGGGTTGGTGCAGAATATCAACTCAAAAATGGAGACGTCTTGAAAATTGTGTCAACTTTGAGTAGGGGATAAAATGCTCTGTCTTGGAATAGAAAGTACTGCACATACATTTTCTTGTGCAATACTGGAAAGAAAAGGAAAGCAAGGAAAAATCCTCTCTGATGTAAGAAAGATCTATAGACCTCCCGCAGGAGAAGGAATTCATCCCAGGGAGGCATCACGCCATCATGCAGAGAATTCATCAGAGGTTCTTTCAGAGTGTCTTAAAAAAGCGAATGTGAAGATTGATGATATTGATATGATATCCTATGCTGCAGGCCCTGGACTTGGACCTTGTTTGAGAATTGGTGCAGTTGTAGCTAGATCTCTATCTACGTATTATGATATTCCAATATATCCTGTAAACCATGCACTAGGTCATATTGAACTAGGAAAAATGCTGACTGGAGCAAAAGACCCACTTGTATTGCTTGTCTCGGGGGGACATACCATGATCTTGGCATTTCTTTCAAAGAAATGGAGAGTTTTTGGTGAAACACTGGATATTACTGTAGGTCAACTACTTGATCAAATTGGAAGGTATGCTGGCTTTGCATCACCCTGCGGTCCCAAGATCGAGGAACTTGCATCACACTCAACAGAGTATGTATCATTACCATATGTTGTAAAGGGAAACGATGTGTCATTCTCAGGTCTCTTGTCTGCAACAAAAAGAGTGATTCCAAGGGGAATAGAGGCTGCGTGTTTCTCACTGCAGGAAACTGCGTTCTCTATGATGGGGGAAGCCACAGAAAGAGCACTCTCATTTACGGGAAAGAAGGAACTCTTGGTTGTTGGTGGGGTTGCTGCAAACAAGAGATTGTCCAATATACTCTCAAGTATATGTACAAGACATGACTGCAAGTTTTTTGTAGCACCAAAGGAATATTCTGGAGATTGTGGCTCACAAATATCCTGGATAGGACTGTTAGAATCATCCAAGAAATCTGGAATAACTATAGAAGATACTTTTGTAAAACAATCGTGGCGTCTAGATACAGTTGAAATTCTTTACTAGGGAGAGTATTTGGAAATAGCTTCTTTCACGTCCTTTTCCCACTTGCCTGTATTGTACACTCCAAACTTGTAGGTTTTTTCACTTTCTTCTGTCTTTATCTTTATTCTCACTTTTTTTATTAGCCGACCTTCTTTTGCTACCTCTGTTATCTGATTTAGGTTAGCTTCAAGAGCTGTTTGTCCAAACTTCTTTGAGAAATCAATTATTCTCCCTGATGTTTTGTCAAAGGCAACCCTCTTGTTTGTTAGTGTGAGAATGCCAGGACCTAACGAGTCTTCGGAACAATCTTCTTGCGTTATCCGTTTCTCGTCTGATTCCATGCCACTTGTCTTGCATCCTATGTTATAATTGTATATTTAGAAAATTATTATTTTAAAAAACTAATTCTACGACACTGCATAATTGTAACTTAAATTATGTCAAGACTTTTTGATCACTCATTGAAACTTGTCAAAAAAGGCGCAGAGGCAGACATCTATCTTACATCTTGGAACGGTCATGATTCTATTTTAAAAATCAGAAAAAAGAAAGATTATCGGGTTCATTCACTTGATACACGCATACGGACTCTGAGAACAATAAGGGAGGCAAAAATGATCTCCGAGGCCAAATCTTTTGGAGTGACCACCCCACTTGTTTATTTTGTAGATGAGAAGAAATGTGAGATATACTTCCAGTTCGTACGAGGTAAACTAGTTAGAGACTTGCCTGCCAAACAAATTGTAAAAACATGTAAGGAAATAGGAAGAGTAGTTGGAATTCTTCACAAGAACGGCATCATGCATGGAGATTTGACCACATCCAATTTCATTCTCTCCCCACGGGGGCTGGTAATACTTGACTTTGGACTCTCACAAAAAACTGACAAGGTTGATGATTATGCAATTGATCTTCGTTTATTCAAGGAAGTTCTAAACAGTGCACATGCTCAAATTGTAGATGATGCATGGATCTCATTTATACTGGGATATCAAGAGATACTGGGAAGCCTTCTCACAGATAGAGTCATCAATCAAGTCTTAGTAATAGAAAAAAGGGGCAGATATGCGAACGTCATCTGATATATTTTTTACAAGTTCAAACAAAAACAAGTTTGAAGAAGCAAAAGATATTGCATTAGAATTTGGTCTAAAACTGAAATTTTTAAAATACCATCTCCAAGAAATCCAGGCAGATACTTTGGAAGAAATTGCAACACACAAAGCCATGCAAGCATTTTCTATCTGTTCAAGGCCAGTGATTGTTGAAGATGCGGGTCTTTTCATAAAATCATTAAATGGATTTCCAGGGCCCTATTCATCATTTGTATTTGATACTATTGGCAACAAAGGGATTCTAAGACTTGTATCCATGAAACGTGATGCAATATTTAGATCCGTTATTGCATATTGTGAAAAAGATGGTGATGTGCGTTTGTTCAGCGCTGATGTGAATGGAATTATATCAAAAAGAGAACAGGGTAAACGATGGGGTTTTGATCCTATTTTTATTCCATCCGGGAAGAATAAAACATATTCTCAACTTGCAGAAAAAAACAAAATCTCTCATAGGTATTTGGCATTGAAAAATTTTGCTAATTGGTATCTGAATAAGAAGAAATCCTGCGATCTATGAATCGTTTTTGATTTTGAAGAACAACAATTCTTGACATGTCACTTTCATCCATGATTGAATAGATCTCACTTTGTTTTGCAAGCTCACTTGCAAAATGTCTTATCTCTGACATGTCTGGAGAGTTTGAATATTCTAGTCTGTTAGTTGATCTTCCTACATGCATGTATGATTTTATTTCTATAAAGTGTGCCCCAGAACGTGCTACCATATCTGCATATTCTGGAATCAACTTTTCATCGGCATTATAGCCTTTGATTAAAGTGAACCGTAGTACAGTTCTTGTATCAAGATCTGCAAGCATTTCTAGACTTGTATTCCATCTCTTCCATGCATCTTTGTACTTGGGTCTGTTTACAAGTGTAAATATCTCGGAGTTTGGTGCATTTGTTGAGAGGTACAACTGTGTTGGCAATGCATCCTCATCCCTCAGTCTTTCTATCATTTCAGGTTCCTGACCATTGGTTACAAGGAAAATTGACTTGGTATTGTGTAGATTCTTTAGATATTTTATCAGATCTGGCAATTGAGGATACATAGTAGGCTCGCCTGATAACGAGATTGCATAATGGCTGGGAAGAAGCGATTCGTCAAGTTTTTCTTTGTTACTTTTTGGATCTCCGTAGTGGCCCATGATCAACTTTCTTCTCTCTTCCATCAAGTTAGTCATGATGACCTCTGGAGGTGCAACCTTTTCTACTGGCATCTTTAGGGCACTGTAAAACTCCATTGGTCTCCAGCAGTACACGCATCTATTTTCACAAAACATTCCAGCTGGTGAAAATTCCATGCATCTGTGAGTTGAAATGCCATAGAACTTGTGTTTGTAACACTGACCGTCATCTTTGAATGACTTTTTTGTCCAGTGGCATAGTTCTACAGTTGCATGATCTGCAATTCCGTATTTTGCCTTTTTTAATTGATCTAGAATTAATGGTTTGATCTGAATGAACTCATTCTCAATTTCAACAGTCTCTCCAGAACAACTCATGACTAGGTTTTTGCACTGGTTTTAAATAAATCTAGGGTGACCTATTTCAAAAATGATACGCACGGAGCATTTTCCATTGGAACACAGAGAACTGTACCTAGATATAGCATGGCATAAAAGACCACTCCTGCAGCGATTCCCATAGAAACCCACCACATTCTTATCTTCATATTTTCGTTTAGTTTTTCTGTTGCTAATAAACCTAACCTTGATTTTCAGAAAATAATTGGTAAGCTATGTTGCAACATGATCTAAAGATTTGCTGGATTCTTACATCATCCACAAAACTATCTTATATCACATGTTGATAACCTCACTACGTGAATGCTGCAAGAATAGTAAAAGTAAAAGAACCGCTTGAAATTCAGTCTCTTGAAACTCCAAAACCTCGTGGCTCCCAAGTTCTCATTAAAGTAGAATCAGCTGGCGTATGTCATAGCGATATACACTTGTGGGATGGCGGATATGAGGGTCCTGCCGGTTCATTCATGAAAACAACTGATAGAGGTGTCAAATATCCATTGACTCCTGGACATGAGGTAGCTGGAATAGTGGAGAGTATGGGTGAGGATGTAGAAGGATTTGTAAAGAATGAAAAAGTTTTGGTGTTTCCTTGGATAGGAGAAGGTCTGTGTCCCGCTTGCAGGGTTGGAGAGGAAAACCTTTGCGACAAGCCCAGATCTTTGGGTGTTTACAATGATGGCGGTTATGCAGAATATGTTCTTGTTCCACATTACAGATATCTTGCAAAAATAAACGACATGGACACAGATGTATGCGCTCCTCTGTCCTGTTCTGCTCTTACTGCTTATGGTGCAATCAAGACTGCCAAATTAAACCCCGGTGATAATGTGGTAGTTGTAGGTGCTGGGGGTCTTGGATTGATGGGCATACAGTTGGCCAAAGCCATCAGTGGCGCAAGAATAATTTCCTTGGATGTTAATGATGATAAATTAAAAATTGCAAAACAAAGCGGAGCAGATTTTACTATCAATTCTGTCAAGGAAGATCCCGTAAAGGCCATAATGGAATTGACAGGTAACTTGGGAGCTGATGCCGTAATTGATTTTGTTAATGCTACAAAATCAGTAGAAGCTGATATGCAAATACTCAGGCGTAGAGCACGTGTTGTTCTTGTAGGACTGTTTGGCGGCTCTCTACAACTAAATCTTGTAACGATGCCCACTAGGGCATACAAGATCATGGGTTCATACACTGGTTCTATGACTGATATGATAGAATTGATTTCGCTTGCTCGCAGAGAAATAATAAAACCGGTAATCTCAAACAGATTCAAACTCAATCAAGCTACCGAAGCACTAACAATGCTAAAAGAAGGAAAGATAATCGGCAGGGGAATTATTAACCCGTAAACTCTCTGATTGTAGCAAAAAGTAATGCAGACATACTAAAAGTTGGCATTTGCCCAATTGAGTTAAGATTAATACTGGATTGCAAAAGATTTTCTTTATGTGGCCCTTGTAGTACAGTGGCGAGTATAGGGGACTGTGGATCCCCGGACAGGGGTTCGATTCCCCTCAAGGGCCCATCTAATACTCTTTTTGACGGAATTATGGTGAGAACTAAACTGATTGACTAATTCCAATGAGTTTTGTAGGACAAACCTTATCTGGTTTTCAACTAATATTGTAATATCTATCAAAGGTTTTAGTTTAATTATCTCAAATATTCATGTCCTAAAAATAAGACATATGTCTTAAATATAGGACGTATGTCCTAAATATAGGACATTATGTTATTGCATAGATATCTGGAAGATGTACTAGGAAACAAGGCCAGTATCACCTTGCTGCGTACTATGATAAATTACCAAGGCAAGATCTTTACTATACGAGGATTAGCAGAAGAAGCTAAAGTCACACCAAATGAGGCAGCTCTCACCATTCATGACCTTGAAAGATGTGGTATTGTAAAAATTCAACCAGTGGGAAGGGCCTATCAATTGGAATTAAACAAGAGAAGCTACATTCTAGATAAAATAATAGAACCAATGATCGAATCGGAAAAAAACACCATGTCCAAGATGCTGGAATTGTTAAAGAAATATCTTGATACAACGAAGATTATCTCTGCAGCAATTTTTGGCAGTGTTGTAAAGGGACAAGAAAAGATGGACAGTGACATAGATCTTCTAGTAGTCTCAAATGATCATGAACATGCCATCAAACAAATATCTGAAGTAGCGGAACAAATATTCCTAATATTTCATGGTAGCATATCTCCCGTAGTATTTACCAAAAAGGAATTCAAAGCTAAGCAAAAAGGGTCTCTGATACGGTCAATCACTGATAATCATATTCTAATATGTGGTTTCCGTATTGAAACTTTGTAAATGGCACGATCAGTAGATCCAACAAAAGCAGCAAATTATGTCATAAAAGCTGAAGAATTATTGAAAACAGCCAACGATTCATTAACAAGTAGGAGATATAATAGTACCGTAACAAATGCAGTTCATAGTTCTATAAACGCACTTGATGCCTTAACTGTTAAATTTAAAGGCAAACGTGGATCAGATGATCATACCGAGGTGCTCGAACTTGTTAAAGGAATACTTCCACTTTCACAATATGAAGACATAAGGAAACAATTTACATTTCTTATAAGCAAAAAGAATGCCTCTGAATATCAACCTGACTTGATGACTGAAAAAGACGCTAACGAGGCAATAAAATGGGCAGAACGGATTTTATCCAAAGTTAATGC
>JARCRW010000012.1 GCA_029850515.1 Nitrosotalea sp.
CTTTGGAGTATTTTTTAGGCCACAGGTTTCTCGGAATTTTATCCCCTTTGGCTAGTTTTTCTTGAGTAGATCCAGTGCCTCATTGATCTCTTTGTATCTGTCACTTGTTTTATCTAACGAATTAAAAAATTCCATAAAGTCGGGAGCTCCATGGATAGATATTTTTTCTTTCAAGGTGGATTGAGCATGAATTGTTAAGTTTACTATTTAACTATGTTAAATATGAAAATTGAGATATTATTTTGAGATCTGGAAACTTGTAACATCTACATCGAGAAATCTTTCACAATATTGCGTATTTTATTATTCAATGGGAATGAAAATACTTCTTTGTATAATAAAGACCGCGAGTTCAACAATATTAGCAGTTATTATGACCCACATCATACGTGATTTTGATGAAGTCCAAGATATTTGCAATAGATATCGACGGTACCATTACAGACAACAAGGGGGGAAGAGTTGATCTTGATGCACTTGGCGCATTACGATATCTTGTAAAGCTTGGACACAAGGTAATCTATGTAACTGGAAGATCTTCTATCGAGGCTTATGTGTTATCAGTATTTGGTGGAACCACAAGAATCGCAGTAGGTGAAAACGGCGGCATTATAACTTCGGGGCCTAACGAACACAAGTTAATTGGCAACAAGCAAAAATGCCTTGATGCATTCGAATTTCTTAAAACAAAAATTCCTGAAGCAGTGGAAAAGCCAGTCTTTCCAAGACTAACCGAGGTGGTGCTTGAAAGAAACTTTGATGTAAATGTTGGCAAGAAATTTTTTGCTGACAATGATCTTGACGTAACTCTTACTGATAGTCAATATGCCTACCACATAAATTCCAAGGGTGTGGACAAGGCAAATGGATTCCTTGAGGTAATGAACATGTTTTCAGCAAAAAAAGAAGATATAATTGCAATAGGGGACAGCGAGACTGATGTGCCGCTCTTCAAGTTGGCAGGAACAAGTGTGGCACTTGGAAATGCACCAAAAGATGTCCAGTCTCAGGCAACCTTGTCCGTCCTAGGACATCAGGGTGATGGTATGATTGAGGCATTAGAGGCAGTACAGCTACAATTGCTGGTAGAATGATGGTTTCATGACGCTGCGACTAGTCTATGACGAAATAAGGCTTGGTGTAAAACAAGTCTGTCATGTACTTGGCTATCCTGAAATAGAATTTGATGTATCAGAGGCATCAAGGCCAGAGTTTGGGGATGTGAGTTGTAATATTGGGTTTTTGCTTGCAAAGACACTAAAGAAAAAGCCACTTGATGTTTCACAATCTATTGCAGAAGAATACAAAAAAAATCTTGGCGAATATGTTTCCGAAGTCTCTGCACATGCATCAGGTTATCTGAATTTTGTTGCAAACTATTCACTGCTTGTGCCACAGGTAATCTATTCATCACTTCAAGCTAATTATGGTTCAATTGATCTTGGGAAAAACTCCAAGATGACAATAGAGCACACCAGTGTGAATCCAAACAAGGCTTTACATGTTGGACACGTCAGAAATATAATAATTGGCGATACGGTTGCCAGGATTTTGCACAAGGCATCCTATGATGTCAGTGTTCTAAATTACGTAGACGACTCGGGACTACAGGTGGCAGATATTATTGTTGGCTTCAAGTATGGCGGATATTCTGATACCCCGCCTGATGATCAAAAATTTGATCATTATTGCGGTGATATAGTTTATGTAAAAATCACTGAAAGATATGAAACAGACAAGGCTCTTACAGAGCTACGCTCGCATGTGCTGCAAGAACTTGAAGAGGGAACATCAGATCTTGCAAAGTTTGGAGACGAGATAACAAGACGGGTCCTTGAAGAACAACTCAAAACATGCTGGCGCCTTGGTGCTACGTATGACTGTCTCAACTTTGAATCCCAGATCGTCCGTTCTAAATTGTGGCAAGTTGCATTTGAAAAGATGAAATCGATGGGAATAACTGAGCTAGAGCAAGAAGGAAAAAATGCTGGATGCTGGGTCATCAAGGCAGAATCAGAAGAAGACAAGGTCTTGGTTCGAAGCAACGGAACTGCCACATACATTGCAAAGGATATACCATATGCTGCCTGGAAACTTGGAATTTTAGAAGACCCTTTTTATTACAAACATTATGCAGTACAGAAAACAGGGCGTGTCTTGTGGCAGACAACACTTGACTCAAAGGAGACCGCGATGCATTTTACAGGAGACCGTGTAATTACAGTTATTGATTCTAGGCAGTCGAGGCTTCAGAATATCATAACAAAGATAATGTCTGACTTCAAATCAAAACCTGATTCGTACATTCACCTGGGATATGAATCGGTCACACTCAGTCCTGATACTGCCAAGACACTTGATCTTGATACTGGAGGAAAATCTGTGCAAATGTCTGGTAGGAAGGGAATCTATGTAAGTGCGGACTATGTACTTGATGTTTTAAGCGAACAAACATTTGATGAGGCAAAGAAAAGAAATCCAGAACTTGATGAAATGAGTCTTGTAAAAATATCTGAACAGGTGGCAATAGGAGCATTGCGTTATGCGATGATAAGGCAAGACCTTGACAAGATAATTACATTTGATCTGACCGAATCACTCAGCTTAGAAGGTGATACGGGACCTTACATCCAATATGCACATGCCCGTGCAATGCGGATATTGGAAAAATATGGAAAGAGCCCCAATTTTGGGGCAAGCCTTGATGCTGTGAACACTGTATATGAAAAAGACATGGTAAAAATCATTGGCAAGTTTGATCTTCAAGTAGAAGATGCTGCAAAGAATCTATCGCCAAAGATAATTGCCAAATATTGCTATCACCTCGCGGTATCTTTCAATGCCTTCTATGAACACGTCAAGGTATTGACAGCAGACTCTGAAGATATCATGAATGCAAGACTCTGTCTAGTTTACTCTTTCAAAGAGACACTTGCAAAAGCATTACAACTTTTAGGAATTGACGCCCCAGAAAGGATGTGAGATGTAAATTGCCGCCGAAAAAAGCAACAATCCCAGTCATATTTGCAGCAATTGGTCTTGTCTTTACAACCCTGGGAATGTTTACAGTTCACAAAGAAATGGTTTGGACTGGAGTGGGATTGTGGGTGGCATCTATTGTATCTGGAAAGATGCTCAAAAGAAAACCCAAGACAGGTGAAGAAAATAAAGTCTAGACCATACAAGAAAATTTCTAGGGTCAAGATATTTATCCACACTTGATCAGGTTGAATTGTTGAAGAAAATAAAGCAAAACGACAATGTGTTGTTTTTTTATAATGATAGTAAAAAATGGCTGATGAGGGTTGCACCAAAACAAAAATTCCATACCCATGTTGGAATTATAGACCACAAGAAAGTGATAGGAAAACCATTTGGAAGTGCACTTAAGACAAACAAAGGCAAGATAATTTTTGCACTTGAGCCTACCATCTATGATTATGTAATGAAGAGTCAACGCAGCACACAGATAGTATACCCAAAAGACCTAGGATACATTGCAGCGCGAATAGGGTTGCAGAGTGGACACAAAATAGTAGAGATTGGAACGGGAAGTGGTTCGTTTACAACTTTTCTTGCAAGCATTGTCAAGCCAAAGGGTCATGTCTATACATATGATGTGGACGAAAACTTTATGGCAATTGCAAGAAAAAATATCGAAAAGGCAGGAGTCTCAAAGTATGTCACCATGACAAAACTTGACCTCAAGACTGCAAAAAAGATGCCTCAAAAAGATGTAGATGTGGTAATAGTTGATCTTGGTGATCCATGGGTGGTTGTTCCTCAAGCAAGGAAGATGCTCAAGGGAAGTGGTGCGTTTGTTGCTATATGCCCCACAATGAACCAACTTGAAAAACTTGCAGCGGCATTGCGACAAAATGATTTCTTTGATATCGAATGTACAGAACAAATTGTAAGAACAATAGAGGCAAGAGATGGCAAAACAAGACACTCGTTTAGGGCAATAGGGCATACGACATACGTTGCATTTGCACGAAAGGTTATCACACCTGCTAGCTTGCGCAAAGTGTTGATGCCAGTAGAGCAGCCGGAGATTGAATCTGAGGAAGTTGATTCCTCTGAAGACGAAAGTTTATCATCTCTTAAAAAATAAAATGATTGTTGACAAAAATTCTCCAATCACAAGTTGTTAAAAATTTCATACCTGCACGTAAGACTATGTCACGAAAAGGAGATAATGGCAAAGTCCTAGTCCTTGGCGGAAATTATCTTTATCACGGCGCTCCAATTTTGTCATCGATTGCAGCACTGCGTACAGGATCTGACTTGGTGTATACATGTGTACCAAAGATCAATGTAATGGCAACGCGCGCATTCTCACCCAATCTGATTGTTGTACCGCTGGTTGATGTAAAACTGACGCGTGGGTCTGTCCAAAAGCTACTTGGAATAATCCCAAAAAATCTTGATTCTGCTACAATAGGGATGGGTCTTGGAATACAAGACAGAGAGGCACTAAAGATTCTAGTACACTCTCTTCTTGACAGGGCGGTAAGACTGTCCCTTGACGCAAGCTCACTTGTGCCAGAAATCCTTCCCGAGATTAAAGACAAGAAGGTAATTGTTACTCCTCATACAGGAGAGTTTCAAAGGCTGTTTGGCGAATTACCACCCACTGCAATAAAACAACGCACTGTGATAGTTGAAAAACATGCAAAAGAAAATGGTGTGACAATATTGCTCAAGGGACCAACAGATGTTGTCTCAGATGGTAAGCAAACATACCTGAATCCGAAAAACATTGCAGCCATGACTGTGGGTGGAACAGGTGATGTGTTGTCAGGCGTTGTCGCAGCAATGTTTGCCAAAAATAAAGATCCGGTACAGGCAGCGTCTGCAGCAGTGTTTGTAAATGGCAAGGCAGGATACATGGCTCAAAAAAAATATGGATTACACATTGTGGCAACTGATCTGCTAGATTTTAT
>JARCRW010000013.1 GCA_029850515.1 Nitrosotalea sp.
CAGTAGATGTATCTATAATAGCTCTCATAGGTTCTGGAATGAGAGGAATAGCAGGAGTTGCTTCCAAAGTATTCACTGCTGTGGCAAAAAAAGGTGTGAATGTAATAATGATAGCACAGGGCTCTTCTGAGCTTAATCTTGCATTTGTAGTCAAAGACTCTGATTGTAATGTAGCAGTACAGGCATTGCATGATGAGTTCAAGCTTGGCAAGTAATCGAAATTCTTTCTAAAAGCATATTTATGTAAATCAGATGTTCATAGAACATGAACAGGTTTTTACTTTTAGCAATTATTATCATAATTGGAGGCCTTGTAACTTCATTATCATTATTCAATGATCAGCTCGCTAATGCTGGATCAATAAAGAAAATCCAATTCACCAAAACAATTACATCCATACAAGATCCCGGAATTGGTCACAGTAATGAACAGTTGGCAATAGTGTTGCCGCCAAACAGCGGTTCTATTTATCATGGAACAATTACATACAGTTCAAGCCAGCCTGTTCAAGTTGTTATTTTACATCAAATTGACAAGAGTGATTCAAAGGGACAACCAATTTGGACAGTAGACGGCAATACACTTTATGCCCAGACAACAATGGATACAAATTCAACTGGCGGTAGTATGGATTTTGCAGGATCTGCAATTGGCCTTTATTCAACAAATTCTAGCCAGTTTACTGCTACCGTGAGTGTAGATGGATGGATAAGGGTAACAACTCCTGATATTATTCAAGCTGTCGTTACACCATTAACTGAAAATTATACCATCAAACTAGCAGAAAGCACAATTCCAGTACAGATACCTATGCATGAGGGCCTAGTCAATGGAAAGACTGTTTATTATATCATAACTGATTCAAGCAATAATTTTGTAGCAAATACAATCTCAGACAAACAAAACTGGAAGGTTCAACTATCACCGGTATTGGCTCATGCTCCAATTACATCATTTGATAACATCTTCATCTTTACAAATGGAATCATTGGAAATGGAACACAAGGATATCAAGATGATGTGTTATCGTTTACACCCTCTGACAAGCAATATAGCCCATTAAGCAAAGTAATTCAGGCATCATGGAATATAGGACGAGGACCATTCCTTCTTAATTCCACAAAAGCAATTCTTGATGCAAACATGACGGGAAAAATAAAACTGACTGTCACTGATACAATCTTGAATACTCCCCAAGTAATCTGGGATGGAGGTACATTGAATGTGAGAGCCAACAAGATATTGTCAGATCAGACATCGTACTTGAATGGACAAGTACTTGATATCAATGTAAGTAACATGACTGCAACCTTTGTTGGACACAGGGGATGGGGACCAGATGGAAAGACAATATACTATATTATTACTGCAGGAACTCCTAAAGGACCTGCACAAACTATGGGAATTCAATACATTCCTTCACTTTCACTTCTTGGCTTGTCAGCAAGAGATGTCTATCACTTTACTAATGGTTTGCAAGGTGCTGGACCATTTGGTTATCAAGAAGGAATTTCTAGTGCACAACCAGGAGATTCTACTTACAGTCCTATCTGCAAAATTTCAATAATAAATTGGAACGATCCAAGCAATGCAAAAGTTTTAGAAAATAAAAATGATATTGAATATGAACAATCAGCAGGAAATATCACAGTACAAGAAGCAACAACTCTTGGTAGCAGCTACATTCTTGATTGCCCAATCATAACTCGATGAAAACATCAAAAGGGATAAATTTACTTTGAAAATCTCTTACTATACATGACCGGCAAGCTGTTTATTGTAGGTGTAGGACCTGGTCATCATGACCATATGACTTTTCGCGCAAAGCAAGCGATTGAAGAAAGTAACACAATTGTTGGCTATGAAACATATGTCAATCTGGTTGCGGATTTGATAGAAGGAAAAGAAGTTCACAGGTATGCAATGACACAAGAAGTTGAAAGGGCACACCAGTGTATCGATCTTGCAAAATCTGGAAAGATAGTATCGCTTGTATCAAGTGGAGATCCAGGAATATATGGAATGGCAGGCTTGATCTATGAAATCTTGGCAGAAGAGGGTTGGGACAGAAAAATTGGTCTTCAGGTTGAGATAGTCCCGGGAGTTTCATCACTCAATTCTTGTGCAGCACTAGTTGGTTCTCCTCTTATGACTGATTTTGCTGTAGTAAGCATGAGTGATCTGCTTGTACCTTGGGAGATTATAACAAAGAGAGTAGAAGCAGCAGCTCAGGGTGATTTTGTTATTGTAATATACAATCCTGCAAGCAAAAAAAGGATTCATCAATTACAAGATACGAGAAAACTTCTTCTAAAATATAGATCGCCTAACACGCCAGTAGCAATTGTAAAGGGCGCATTTCGAGAATCAGAAGAAATAGTTCTAACGGATTTGGAAAACATGGAAAAACACAATGACAAGCTTGGTATGATCACTACTGTGATAATTGGCAATTCTTCGACTTTTATGTACAAAGATTTGATGATAAATCCACGTGGTTATACATCAAAATATAATATTGTAGAGCCGCAGCAGACCAGAAAATAACATGACATCAGTCCAGATTGGACTAACCATACCACAAGGATGGCTAGATGAATTTCACACTGATAATCCTCATGAACAATTTTTGTTTTCAAAAAATGTTGCACTAACTGCAGAAAATCTTGGATTTGATGCAGGATATGTCTATGATCATTTTGTTTCACATCCATCAAATAACCGTACCAAAACTTTTTTTGAGGCCTACACACTTCTTTCTGCAATTTCTTCAATAACATCAAAACTTCGAATAGGACAGATAGTGACATCCAATTCCTTTAGACATCCATCTCTTCTGGCAAAAATGACATCAACACTTGATGTAATAAGCAATGGAAGACTAGAGTTTGGCATAGGAGCAGGCTGGTTTGGATACGAATATGATTCCTATGGATACAAATTTGATGATCTAGTAACACGAGTAGAACAACTTGATGAATCTATCAAAATAATCAAAAAGATGTGGCAAAATCAAAAATCCAGCTTCAAAGGAAAACACTATTCTATCAAAAATGCCATCTGTAATCCAAAGCCCATTCAGCAACCTCACCCACCAATTATGATAGGTGGAGCAGGAAAAAGTCTCATGAAGGTTGCAGCAAGACATGCTACTAGGTATAATCATCCATTTGGAACACCTGAAATTTTAGAAGAAAAAATAAAACTACTAAAAGAGAACTGTAAACTAGTCAAAAGAAATTATGATGAAATAGAAAATTCTGTATTGTTACGAATTCTAGTTGGGAAAGATAGCGATGATGTAAAAAATATTATATCAAAACTAAAAAAGAAAAATGAATCAATTGCAGAATTTATCATACGTTCAACCGATAGTATTGCAGTGGGTACTCCAGACGAGGTAAGCAATTACTTGCAACAATATCAGAAAATTGGAATAAATTACTTTATTGTCAATTTCATAGGGTTATCAAAATCACTTGATATGATATCACTATTTTCAAGAAAAGTAAGACCGACTCTCAAGTAGTTTTCTTTATTGCCTCTGAAAGTTCTTCGGTTAAGACAATTTTCTCCCTTATCGGCCTGATCATATTGGTCACATATCTGGAGACTGTAGCCTTTAGATCCGACGGATGTAATTTTTTCTGTGCAAAATCTACTTCTAAATCTTGATAGTTTGTGTATGTAACATTGCCACCAAATTTAGCAGAGCGCTCTACGATAACTTCATTGAATTCATGGAAAATAATATATTTTGAGATCTCAAGTACTGGATTCTTATCTACAATTCCCTCAGGACACCACGCTTTTTTGAATTTTGAATTAATTTCTTCATCTGTATCATGAACAAATATTCCTGATGCAGACTTTGATTTACTCATCTTGCTTGACACAAAATCTGAGTCAGAATTTGAGGCAGGCTCTGGCTCTCCAAGTCCTGCAAGAATATGGTGATGAACTGCAACTGGTACCTTCCACTTCATTTTTGGGAAGATCTCTCTGACAAGCATGTGTATTTTTCTTTGATCCATTCCAGCATGAACAATATCCAAATCCATTGTATGGATATCTACAGCTTGCATTGGAGGATAGAAAAGCTGACCAAGATCAATCTTGTCTTTCTCTGCACTTCTTCCCATTATTGTCATCGAACGCATGGTGCGCTCAAGCGACATGTTCTTTGAAAATTTGACAAGGTCTAACCAATACCCTCTTCTTGACTCATAAAGTTGTGAGCCTTCCACAATCTCAACTCCGGGGCAAAACATCTTGAATGCGTCAGCATAGTATTTTGATACCATTCGTATCTTATCCCAGTCTCCGTCAAGTTTGTTGTTCAGATAAGTGTGCCAATCTGCCAAAAATACAGTGCACTTTACCCCAGCTTTGATAAAGTCATTTATCTTAAATCCTGTTAGTATCAAACTACCCAAATGCATGAAACCAGATATCTCAAGACCAATGTAGTGTTTGGGCTGTGAATTTGTGTTAAACAGATTCAATAACTCTTCTTCAGTTACTACTTCTTCAGTGGGCTCTCTTTTTACAAGTTTGATTTTTTCTGTTACATCCATTCCAGCCAAATTCCAACATGTATTCCTATAAATTTAAGCATCAAGTTCTTGAACTGACTTTCTAGGACGCGTACTGAGATAAAATGCATGTGCGCTTATCAGAAATGCCGCAAGAAACATCTTTGTTGCAAAGATGAGATTCCACGGTCTATTTGGATCCGGATATGCTACTGTAAGGGAATCAATGTCAGGAGTAACACCATTTATCATTCCCGCAGTGATTTGGGAACTCAATAGAATAAAGTTGTAAATTGTTTCATAGAGTGTAATTATTGCTAATCCCAAGAGCATCAGTTGTACCATTGCAAGTTTCCACTTTGAAACAGTGACTGTTCTTTTCCAACCTATCCGTGAAACACAATACCAACTAACAATTGATGTAAAAAATAACCATGTTAGTAACTTAGCAAAGTGCGGGGTTGGAAATTCTGTCTTGACAAGTACTTCACCCATTACATATGTGCCCTTGACAGACCATTCCTGTATCATAGCATAGAATCCAAATATGGTGATAGAACACATTATGAACGCGCTAACATAGAAAACATACAAGAAGATCTTGTAACTAGGATCATTTTCTTGCAGGTGTACCTTCATTTGATCTCGATGCATATCTCCAAAATATAAGAATTGGTTTTAATTTAGGAAGTTTAATTATGGTGAAAATTTTCCATTGTATTATTGAAAATTCCAATAAATATACCAATTATTGAAAAAGACGAAATAAATGAAGTACGTTCCGTATTAACAGAGAAATCTCTCACAACTGCAGCAAATGCTGGAGGAAAGAGAATACAAGAGTTTGAACAACTTTTAGCCTCATATACAAAATCAAAATATGCCATAGCAGTAAATTCTGGAACAGCTGCTTTACAAGCTGCACTTTATGCTCTTGACATAAAACAAGGCGACGAGGTTTTGATACCATCTTTTACATTTGTAGCTACTGCTAATTCAATCATGTCAGTTGGGGCAAAGCCCGTGTTTGTTGATATACGTCCTGAAAATTATACAATGGATCCAAGTGATCTCAAAAAGAAGATAACAAAAAAATCCAAGGCAATAATGCCAGTTCATCTATATGGAAATTTTGCATACATGGATGAAATTTCTGAGATTGCCAACATGCATAGTCTTGAGATAATTGAAGATGCATGTCAATCACTAGGAACTACATACAAGAAAAAACAATCTGGAACATTTTCAAAAATGGGTTGCTTTAGCATGTATGCTGCTAAAGTCATAACTGCTGGAGAGGGCGGAGCTATAGTTACAGATGATAAAAAACTCTTTGAGAAACTGCGCAAGATCAGAAATCATGGAATGCTTCATGGATATGACACCAGAATACTTGGACTGAATCTACGACTCCCAGAAATCTGTGCTGCACTAGCCAAAGTCCAGATGAAAAAACTTACAAAATTTTTGGAAAAGAGAAAAAAGAATGCGACAATTCTTAGTGAACTCTTGTCTGATCTTAATGTCATATTACCTGAAGAAAGAAATGATGTTGATGTAAACTGGTATCTTTATACAATTGCTACCAAAAATCGTAATAAATTAATGAAACAGCTGAATTCACAAGGAATAGGTGCAACTGCATACTATTCCATCCCAGTGCATAAAACTCCGTTTTACAAAAAATCTCTCAAACTTCCTCTTACTGATTGGGCTGCCAACTCTGTACTCAGTCTTCCAGTGAATCCATTGGTCACAGAAAATAACTTGCATTACATTTCAAAGATATTGCACAAACTGATTGCATGAATCTGATTGAAGAAATTGCAGGAGAATTGTGCAGGATCATTCTTCCAATAGAGGATGAGATATTTTTCGGGGATCCAAAATCAAACATTGTAATTTGTACCCTATCAAGCATGAGTCTACTAAAAGATATTTCAAAATCATCTATTATCAAAGAGGTTGCAATAGCTGGCAGACTGTTATCTGAAAACAAAGGAATTGATTCTCTTGTGAGATCTGTAATATCAAACGAGAGAATTGACACGATCATACTATGTGGAAAAGATACACTCGGACACAAACCAGGTGATTCTTTACTCTGTTTGTACAAAAATGGAATTAATGCAGACCAGAAAATTATTGGTTCCTCAAGCCCACATCCTGTGTTGACAGTTACAAAAAAACAAGTATCAAAATTTCAAGGACAAGTAAAAATCATAAACAAAGTAGGAGAAACTAGCATCTCACAACTAAAAACCGTGATTGAGACTCTGAGATAAACTCAGTAACCATCTATCTGCCTTTGTCTGTTTATTTGATGCTTTTTTTGATACTCTTTTAGAATATCATCTGGAGTCATGTTAAGCTCAAGTGAAGCTTGAATTACAAAATGCCATATGTCTATTAGCTCTTCACGAGCTGCAGCTTCATCAAATGGCGTAGGTTTTTTCCACCACTTCCAATTTGTGTTTCTTTGAAGCTCAACTGCTTCATGAATTATTGCTGTACAAAGTGCAGAAATCTTTCCCTGCATATCTTTTGGATAGCGATCAAGATTCATCATTTTTCCAAGATTTTTTTGGAGACTGAAAATTGTATCTAGCTTGTCATCCATTATTCTATTTTTTAATTTGATATCTATAACCTTTGTTAGAAACGTACCATCTTCTTGTATCTGTCAAATCTCTTCCTGATATCATGTCTTTTCAATCCTGTTATCCCATATACCCCGTATTTTTCCACTGCAAAAGAACCCATGACGTTTCCATATACTGCAGCCTCTCTGATGGTTGAGATTTTTGTGCTGTTTTTACTTGAGAGATATCCTATCATTCCGCCTGCAAAAGAATCACCTGCACCTGTAGGGTCTACAATATCTTCCATTGAAAAGGCAGGAGACGGGAATATCATGTCTTCATAAAACAACAAAGAGCCATGTTCACCTTTTTTTATTATGACATACTTTGTTCCCCACTGCATGATCTTTTTTGCAGCCTTGATCAAATTGTGATTCTTTGTAAGCAATTTCGCTTCTTCATCATTGATTACAACTGAATCAACAGAGCCCATCATCTTGATAACATCATTTCTTTTACTTGATATCCAAAATTCTATGGTATCACACATTGAAAACTTGACCCTATCAAATTCCTTTAGAATTCTAGTATTTTGGGCAGGATCATTATTTGCAAGATATACAAACTCTGACTTGCGGTATTCTTCTGGCACAATAGGTTTGAAATCCTTCAGGACGTTAAGTTCTGTCTTGTTGGTTGTACGCATACTCAAAGTTGAATCATAACTCCCATCGTATCTGAATGTCTTGCCTTTTGCATGAACTACCCCGCGCGTGTCAACAAACCTATTTAGTATATTCTGATAACTTTTTGGAAAATCCCGACCTATGACTCCAATCAAGCCAGGCTTTACAAAGAAACTTGCAGATATTGCAGCGTATGTTGCTGCTCCTCCTAATGCATTTTTAACAATTTTTGTAGGAGTCCTTATCGTATCGTAAGCTATTGATCCAAATACGGTCAGCATACACTATCTGCTGATTTTAGGAACCGTGTATAAATTCTCTGGCTTCTTGTTCTGTTGGATAATATGTGAATGGAACATTTACAGATAATATTGAGATTCTATACTTACTTGTTCCAGTCAACTTGATATTTGGAACATTACTACTTTTGTTATACTTGTCAAGAATTGTATTATCAGCAGTAAATGGCGTATGAGATGAAATCTTTCCCATGGGCGGTATTACAAGTGGCTGTAGCGTACCTGTACCAAGATTCTCATTGTTAATTGATATTACAAAGTTTGTCTGTCCTACGTTAATAGGAAGCAATGAAGGATTTTGGAATTGTAGTGTCATATTATACAGTGAGTTATTCTCACCTCTCTGTATTATCTTGCTCTCAAGTATTGATATACTGAGATTAGTGGCAGACAGATATTGAGAATATCCAAATATGCCTACTGCGACAATAACACAAACTATAATTATTATCTTTGATCGTCTTTCCACGATATAATAAATTGGATATTCCCTTTTAGGACTATGCAGAAAAAAATCCAGATAAGTTGTGTAAATATTTTGATCAGTTTTCTAAGCTACTTAGAGCTAACAAAATAAATCAAGTAAATTAGAATTGAAAGTTATAAAATGGCAAGAATTAAGATAAAATACGGTCAAAATGAAATTGAAATAGAGTCAAAGGACTTCTATATAGACAACGAAAGCGTAGAACAAGTCATATGTAATCTAGCATCATTTGTCAAAGATTCTACAAATAACAATGTTCAGTACGAGTATTCCTATAACCAATCTATTCCACAAACAACCGGATTGTTACATTCACTTGATGATGCCGAGGTTCACGAACCTGAATTTGCTACACCTACATTTATCAACAAAGACCAGATTAGAAGCAAAATGCAGGTACTAATTGAGGATGCTTTTTTTGATCAGCCAAGAACTGTCTCTGAGGTAGTAGCACAGCTACGAGAATATGGCTGGTCTACAGTTCCACTAGACGTATCAAAAACACTTGCAACCATGGCCTTTGCCCATGAACTTCAAAAGGACTTGAGAGAAAAACGCAGCTATTATTCTAGGGTAAAATTACTTGAAGTTAATTAGGCATTAAATCCACACTTTTCACACGAATCAAAGACATCACCCTCCAGATGGTCAAAGTGTGCTTTGCATTTAAGACAGGTATGATGCATATCATAATATCCGTCTTTTCCAGTCTCTCCAACTTGCTTGGATGACAATTCCATGCTGCCACATTTTATACAATGACACCCACATTGCATGTGACTCATTGATATTCTACTATTAATAATCTAAGTTGAAATTTTATCTCAAGTCTTTTCTGGCTTGGATGGTTCCTTTGATCTAGTCTTTTTCACAATTATGATTCCAGCGACTCCTACTGCAATAATACCTCCAATCAAAAGGTAGGTTGATGTATTATCAGATTGATTTGTAGGTATAGTACCTCCTATTGTAGCATTATTAGATGAACTGGGTATACCAATTTCTTGCCCTTGACCAATCGCTCCTCCCGTTATCTGAATAGTACCATTTTTGGCTGGTTCAAATCCAATCCATGCATGTGTTGCATTATTATGGAATTCTTGGTGTAAGGTTGGATTACCATTTAATGTCACAACATATGGACCAGTTAAAAGAGCCTGCGGCATTATCACAGTGATTGGCACATTTGCCTTGTCAATACTAAATGAATATGCTTTTAATGATTCATCAAAAGCATAATCTCCAAGTCCTGATACAGTTCTTACTCCGACAGCAAAATTCTTTCCTGCCATTTGAACAGTCTGAATGTTCATAGGTTCATTTATGACATACTCTAAACTGAATCCATTTCCATGTTGACCTAGACCAAGATTTCCAAGATATACCGGCCTACTATTTGCCCAGACCATATCAACTCCTTTGGGAAAATGAAATGCAGTAAAGCCAGTATCTTGTGGTTCATAATAATTCCATCTCCATACTCCATCAGTATTTGTTACAGCGTTTACTAGATCATACTTGACCAAAGTCATATTTCGCTGTGAAACGTTAATGATGATGGATAATGGTGTCTTTTGGATCTTGGCATACTCAACGGGATTGCCACTGGCATCTGTAACAGTAAGATTATTCATGTTGCCATTTACTGTATCAATTTGAATTGGTTTCAAATTTGCAGCGGTAGAGTTGACTTCATGTGTTACATGCGCGGTGCCATTTTCATCAATGGTAACCTTGACAACTTCATGAGGGGAATCCCCCATGGACAACTGACCAAATGCTTGTGAGCCTGAAAGAACTAGTATTGATATGAGAAGAAGACTAGGGAGAATTTTCAACTCTAATTTCCTATTCTGATATGCTTATGCGAACGATCTTTGCTTCCTGCTGAGGACAATCGTTTTTGTCTCTTGGAATCTTGACAATCTTATCTGCCGCATCCATTCCCTGCAGGACTTGTCCAAAGACAGTATACTGCTTGTCTAGGAAGGTACTATCTGTAGTTACGATGAAAAACTGAGAGCCTGCACTATTTGGATCCATTGCCCTTGCCATTGATACTATGCCTCTAAGGTGAGATCTGGAGCTAAATTCCGCCTTTATTGTATATCCTGGTCCGCCCATGCCCCAATTGCTCTTATCTGGCTTCTTTGTATTTGGATCTCCTCCCTGGATCATGAAACCCGGAATTACGCGATGAAATAGTGTTCCATCGTAAAAGTTACTTTTTGCTAATTTGGTAAAATTTCTCACAGTTTCTGGAGCAATATTTGGAAATAATTCAAAGACTATGTTGCCAAAATTTGTTTCAATAGTTGCCTTGGACACCTCTTGACAACTGATTTTTAATCATAAGAACTTTTCTCCACTTTTTTTCATAGTGGGACAAGTGAAGTTGCTAGTTTTACATGGTGATAATAAATCGTAAAATAAAAACATTTTAGATAACAAATTTCTGTTTGTAAAATTTCTTCAAAAACTATGATTCTGTGATACAAACACACAATTCTATTTTTGCGTCAAAGTCAAACTTTCGAGTATCAAAAATTATTACCAAAAACATAGTAACAGTCTTATATAGAACATCTGGAAACTAAAATTCGTGAATCGTACTACTCAAAGCACAAGCATCAAACAAGCAATCAATGAATTGCTTGACAAAGGCCTTACAGATAAACAAGATATCTACTCCAAAGTAGTAGAAGAACTTGGGGTTCCAAGACCAACCGTCAGACGAGTAGCTAGGGATCTTCGAAACGAACTTCTGCAAAAGATAAAGATTTTACAGTCTGAAGTTCCAGAAATGGAGATCGCGCAAGGGAAGACTACTCAAAGCACTGATTAGCATTAACCCCTTTTTCATTTTTACAAAGTCCTTTTTTATTCTGAAAATCTGCATTACTATTTATATTCAACCATAGAAGAGATAAATTCATGGGACGTCAGTATGATACACCTACAATAGTGACAAGCTGTCTTGCAATTTCCTTAACTATCTTATACTTTGTACTTCCTGAGGCACTTCACTTCACTTTGACAGTTTTCATAGCAGCTTCCTGGTTCCTAGCAGCTATATGCTGGCTGGCTCTGAAAAGTACTCAGTATATGCACAGATTTGAAGCACACGAGCACGAAGAAAAAAAAAAGCTAACTAGCCATAGCAGCGGCCAAACCCTGCAAATGACATCAAATCAGATTAGTCAAGCAAAATCTGAATTAAACGCTGAATTGGACTCACTTCGAAGTTCACTTAAGAACAAAGATGACGAGATTGAAAGTCTAAAATCTGAGATATCAAATCTTAACACACTCGTTGAGATTGAGAAACTAAAAGTAGATCTTGCCAATCTAAAGACTTTGGCTGCAAAGGAAAGCAATAAAAAGAAAAAATAGCTATTTGCAGTGTGCACAAAAGTGCTTACCATGATTTTCTTTACACGAAGGACAGCTTATTGCTCCACCATAATGGCAGTTACATTTACATCCATCGTTTAGTTTCTCTTCTGATATCAAGTGATGTGAATAATAAATACGTCAACTTAATATTTAACAATACGGAATTGTTGACATGAAGTTACTAATAGGCGCAATCTTTGGACTCTTCATACTTTTACTTCCAAGTATTACACTACCTACCTCTCAGGGTGCAGAATGGAACCAGAAGCTAGTAGTAGCACCTGAAGGAAATGTTGTTGTGGAAAAAAGCGTTGTTTCTATGTACATTCCAGGAGATAGCAAATTACCATTTGGCTGTGTTTGGGGAACAGTACAAAATGCTGCACCCGGTTATCCTGTCATAATTCAGATATATCAAAATGGAAAACCAGTTTATGTTGCACAAACCGATGTAAAAAGTGACGGTTCCTATGAACATTATTTCAGAGTGAAATCTGTGGAAGGTAACAAGGTTATCCACATCTTTGAAGGGAGTTATACAGTAGACATTTTCAAAACTGTTGTGCAAAATACATCTGGCACAACTTTAACCTAAATTTTTAATTTAAAATAAGACGGGCTCGGAGGGCTTCGATCCCTCGACCTGTAACTTAGGAGGCTACCGCGCTATCCATGTTTCGCGTCAATTAGACTCTGCGCCACGAGCCCAAAAAAACCACACTGGGTAAGCATTTAAGCGTAATCAAGATTTGAGATGATCATCTGATGAATCTGTTGCCAATCAGGATCATTGTCATTATTCCATTTTTCATAAAACACAACATCCTTGAGACCAAGGCGTGGTAGCCAACCAGCACTCTCTAGATCTGGCTTGTCTGCAAAATTTGATACATGTCCAAGACAAAGATAAGCTACAGGAACTACATGATCTGGAATCTCAAGAATTCTTTTAAGATCATCATTTGAAAGTATACTAACCCAACCAACACCAATCCCCTCTGCTCTTGCTGCAAGCCAAAGATTCTGTATTGCACAACAAACACTATAGATCCCTGTCTCCGGAATACTTGATCTTCCTATGACAAACGGACCAAACTTTGTAGGATCATATGTAATGCATATGTTTACGGTGCAGTCCAAAATTCCTTCAAGTCTTAATGACAAGTACTTTGATCTTTTTGGGTCCTCAACAAGAGTAGAGGAACGAATTCGTTCCCTGTCAAATGAATCTCTAACCTGTTTTCTGGCATCTTTATTTTTAACTAAAATAAAGTTCCATGGCTGAGAGAACCCTACTGACGGGGCATGGTGTGCAGCATTCAATATCCGTGTGAGCGCTTTCTCATCAATTGGTTCTGAAGTAAAATGAGATCTAACATCACGTCTAGAAAATACAGCCTTGTAAAATCCATCCTTTTCCTCTGGTGAAAAATCACCAATCATATGATAGTCACTTGATGCATTGCATATTATTCTTGTTTTCTGATGTTATTACTTCTTGGCATGATTATCATTTTAATATGTAGCAGAGCCTATTTTCTTAAACGTTAATAACGTCTAGAGAAAGCTCGTATTCTAGCGGGCCGATCGTCTAGTTGGTTAGGATACCGCCCTGACACGGCGGTGGTCGAGAGTTCAAATCTCTCTCGGCCCATTTCTTTTTATTCAATACCGTTAGTTACAATTTATGATGAAATTTACCATAAAAGAATCAGAATTTCTAAAGGAAAATGAGGGATGTAGAATAGCTACATGTGCAAGTGATGTACCACATATTGCTCCTGTCACATATTATTTTGAAGATGGTTTTTTTTACTTTGCAACAGACTATGACACAAAAAAGTATGCAAATCTAAAAAAAAATAACAAAATTGCAATTTCTGTGGATATTTACCTACCTGGTCAACACAAAGCTGTTGTTGTACAAGGCTCAACTACTTTTATTGAAAAAGGCCCACAGTTCAAACGGTTATACGAAATATTTTTCAAAAAGTTTGCTTGGGTAAGAGAAGATCCTTGGAAAGAAGAGGAAGCACCGTTTGTAAAAATTATTCCAAAAACTAAAACAAGTTGGGGTCTGGGCTAGCTAAAAGTCAAATCAAAGTCTTTGATAACTGATGTCAAAAATGATTCTATAGTTACTTGTCCCTTTATCTCATATGTTACTGGTTGGTTGGTTGTTATGTCTGAATATTCCTTTGCGATATCATCACTATTTACAAGATCAAATGTTGTAGGTATGGTAACATTACTATTGGCAAAAAGCGCAGGTCTTCCAGCTTCTGGAATATCATCTGTTGTAAAATGCCCATCTCCAAGAACTTTCCCATTTGCATATAGTTGATAATTTATTGTAGCAATAGTCAATACAATAGAAGTAGGATTTTGAAGATTAAATCTTACATCAAGATGTGCACGTTTGTCCAGTTTGTTCTCATCAAGAATTTTGATGCTGTCAATTTTTACTGTTACTTTGTTAAGATCAACCTGAAAAGAATCTGCATAGACAAAAAAGAATAACATCATTGCACCAAGACCTGCAAAACAGGCTAGTATTACTAGCCTTCCCGTATTAATCAAATCTAAAAGCTACGTGGTCTGTTCAATTAAAAAACCTTCGTCAAATGGTTTTGGATGATAATAGATATTATTCGTCAGCCCTGCAGTAGGATAATGGCACTTGTTGATGCACTAATTATGTGGGCACACCTTGTAGCAGCATCAATTTGGGTAGGTGGGTCCATATTCATTGGAATAGTTCTTGCTCCACTTCTTAAGACATTTTCAGATTCTGTAGATGGAAGACTGTCAATAATGATTCGTGTAGGACGCAGATTCAACACAATTGGCGTCCCATCTCTTATCGTATTGATCATAACTGGAATCTACAATTCTATTGGATTTATTGAAAGACCATCGATGATACTTTCCACAAATTATGGAATAGTTCTTCTCATCAAAGTAATTTTTGTAATCATGTTGATAATCATATTTGCAATACATGTAAGATTAATCCGTTCTGAGGTGGAAAGAAAGATAGAGTCAAAAGCTCTTTCTGGAGAGCATTTACAAAAACTACGTTCAAAAATTATCATGCTTGGTAGACTAACAGTAATAATTTCTATTATTATACTCTTGATGGCCGCATTGCTTCATTCAGGTGTCTGAGACTCCAGAAATTCTTACCTCGAAACCATCATCCAGTTTTCCTATTCCATATTTGCATCCAGTCATCTTTGCTGCAACAAAAAGATTTGTCTCCAAGTGTTTTGTAATTTGTTTTACTCTATATACTGAAGTTTCTTTTACAAGAGCAAGTGGAACTACTAGCATGTCAGAAAGATAAAGATCAACACCAAGGCTTGATTCGATGAATCTTTTTGCGACTGATTCTCCAAGACCCTGTAGACCTTTTTGGTAAATACCATCAGAACCTATGATGGAACTTGCATCGTGTGAAAATATCAACATTGAGCATCCGGCATCTATCGCATCTTCTTCTTTTATTGCAATTTCACAATCAAATCCATTTTCAACAAGAATATTTCTTGCAACATGTATCTCTTTTTCTACCATTTCCTTCGGAATATGAGAATGAGCACACAAGATCTTGACAGTTTTGGTATTTCTCTCAAGAAGTGATACAGGATTTGCATTCTTACAAGGCTGTATTTGTACTTCAACAAGTCCTCCTCCTTTTGGATAATATCCACGTCTTTTGATATCTAATGTAAAATTGATTCCAATTCTAGATAATGCTTCATAAAAAACATGTTTTGTGTAATCCGATGTGGGACTCCAAGGCACATCTGTACCACCAACAATTGACAATCTCAATTTATTTTTCATCAGTGAAACAGCAGGAATCAACACTTGCAAAACAAGTGGAATGCTGCCTGCAGTACCAATGTCTTCCTGCAGATCTAAATCCAGTCCCTGAGAAGGAAAAAACTTTAACAAAGTTGAATTTACATAAAGCCCTTCTACTCTAGCTTGACAGATCTTTGACAATATTTTTATCCCAAGCAAATGTTGTGGTCTAAGACCTGGAACCTTTCGATTCTTTCGAATGTTTTCTATCTCAACGGGTTTGCCTGTAATTGCAGACAAGGTGATAGCACTTCGAATTATCTGTCCTCCACCTTCTCCAAAACCGCCGTCTATCTTTATTGGTTCCATGACTAACTCGTTTAATTTTGGAATCTAATTAATGATCCTGATTTTCTTGTGTTTAATTAAACAATTCATGTGGCTAGTAATGGTTTTTTAAACTAGTGCAACAAGATCTCGGCAATGGACGGTCTTCTAATTGGCAGATTTCAACCATTTCACAAGGGACATCTAGAAGCAGTAAGAATTGGACTATCCAAAGTTGACAATCTTTGGATCGGGATTGGAAGCTCAAACAAGAGTTATGAAAAAAGAAATCCATTTACAGCAGATGAACGAAAAGAAATGATTCTTTCATCACTTGATTCTAAGATGCTGGAACGTATCAAGATATTCTTTGTACCAGATACTGGTGATCATGAAAAGTGGACTTTTCATGTTGATTCCATCGTACCTCCATATGATGTGGTCTTTTCAAATGACGAATTTACTATCACATTGTACAAAAAAAGAGGAAAAAGTGTCTTTGAGGTTCCTTTGTTAAAGAGAGATATAATATCTGGAACAAATATTCGCGAGTTGATCGCAAGTGGCAAAGATTGGTCAGATCTTGTTCCTGAAGGAACCAAACAAGTGCTTTTAAAAATAGATGCAAAAAGCAGACTGCTCAAAATTCTGTAATTATAAATAGCGGTTAACTTGCTTGCAAATTGGAGAATTTATTTGGAATATCTAGTCATGTTACCAGGACCAACGAATGTTCCGGAAAGAGTAACACGTTCAATGTTTACTCACATGATAAATCACAGAAGTAAAGATTTTGTCAAGTTGTATGTAGATACTATTGAAAAGAGTCAGAAAATTTTTGATACAACAAGTGATGTAGTAGCCCTCAGTGCATCTGGAACAGGTGCAGTAGAAGCTTCTGTTGTAAACATGATAAAGAAAGGTGACAAGGTAATAATTCCAGTTAACGGCGAATTTAGCAGCAGACTCTCAACAATGTTAGAGTGGGCTGGTGCAAATGTTATACGTCTCACAACACCATTTGGAGAAAATGCAACTTTTGATCAAGTAAAAGAGGCATTTGATAACAACAAGGATGTAAAGGCATTCTATGTTGTTTGGAATGAAACTTCTACTGGTACAATGGTCAAATATCTTGATAGGATAAAAGATCTTACCGCAAGAAACGATTCTTTCTATGTAGTAGACGGAGTATCAATACTTGGCGGAGAAGAATTCCATATGGACAAATGGGGAGTAGATGTATGTGTAACAGGTGCACAAAAAGCGCTTGCTGCTCCTCCAGGAATTTCACCAATTGCAGTTAGCCAAAAGGCAAAGAAGTACATGATTGCAAATCCTCCTCCTACATTCTACTTTAACATGGCAAGATACTTCAAGTATTATGATGACTCTAAAGAGACACCGTTTACTCCTGCCATTCCATTGTTATACGCATACCGAGAAGCACTTGATATTATTCTAGAGGAAGGAATTGACAACAGAATTAAAAGACATAGAGTTTGTTCTGATGCTCTTTACAGTGGACTGAGCGCAATTGGACTATCTCCATTTGCTAAAGAGGATGCACGTTCCACGGTTGTGATTGCATTGAACTATCTTCAAGGGCTAGATGACAAGACATTCAGAGGAACACTCTCTGAAAAATTCCGAGTTTTAGTTGCGGGTGGATTTGGAGAACTAAAAGGTAAAGTATTCAGAGTTGGATGTATGGGAGAAGTAAACAAGTATCATGTAATGAGAACAATCTCTTCAATAGCATCTACACTTGATATGATGGGGTACAAGACAAATCCCGAAGCACTAAAAGTTGCTGAAGACAAACTCAAGTCATTATAATTCGTGTTAACTTAATATAAGGAATTCAAAGGATCGATCACGTTGACTTTCCAAAAAGGAACTTTAATTCTAGTAGATTATACTGCCAAGGTTAAAGATTCAAACGAGGTCTTTGAGACAACACGAGAAGCTGACGCTAAATCAAGTTCAATTCATGATGCAAATGTCAAGTATCAACCAAGACTCATTTCTGTGGGAGAGTCTTGGGTTCTAAAGGGTCTTGATGACGCACTAGCAAATACAAAAACTGGCGACAAACTCTCAATCGAGGTTCCTCCAGAGAAAGGGTTTGGAGTGAGAGATTCTAGTAAGGTTCGTATGATTCCACTTCGAAAACTAGGAGAAGATGCAGAAAAGGTTACAGTTGGCGATACAATAGATCTTGATGACAGGACCGGTATTGTAAGATTCATCGGTTCAGGTCGAGTCCAAGTTGATTTCAACCACAGATTTGCAGGAAAAACAATTGTTTATGATCTTAATGTTATAAAATCACTTGACACAGATCAAGACAAAGTCCTGGGATTGCTCAAGCGAAGATTCCCAATTGAAGAATCAAAGCTTGCATTTGAGATCAAGGGAACAGCAGTGGATGTCACCATTCCAGAGGAAGCAATGATGATGGAAGGTCTTCAGATAGTAAAACGCGCAATTGCAAACGAGATCTTTAAGTTTGTTCCAAAACTAGACAAGGTAAACTTTGTTGACACTTACAACAAACCAAAACAGGACAAGCCAGCAGAACAAAAACCAGTTGAAACAAAACCTGTACAACCAAAAACAGCCTAGAATTATAGTACGCCAGTACTTTTTGCAAGCTCTATAGCTTTTACTTCATTCATTTTTATCTTGCTGAGAATTGTATATCTCTCAGGTCTTAGTGATTGTGCAATTGTCAGAGCCCGTGCAAGAATCTCCGGCTCAAGTCCAATCTCTTTGGCCTTGGTTGGTGCTCCGACATTTTTTAGCATCTTGATTATCTTCTTCCAGTCTTGGCCTTGGAGCTTTGCAACAAGTATTGCACCAATGCCGCATTTTTCTCCATGCAGGCCAATGCCTGGCTTGAGATGATCAACTGCATGAGAAAACAAGTGTTCTGCGCCAGAACATGGCCTGCTGCTTCCAGCAATGCAGGCAGCTACGCCTGAACTAATCAAGGCCTCTACAATCATTCTAACGTCTGGATGTTTCCTAAAATCTTTTGAATTGTCAATGACTATCTTTGCACTCATTGATGCAAGATTTGCAGCATAGGTTCCAAAATATTCTCCAACGTTATCTCTTGCAAGTTCCCAGTCTCGTACTGCAGTAACTTTTGCCATAAGATCACCACAACCACTTGCTAAAAGTCTCCTTGGAGCCTTTTTCAGAATTGCAATATCTACAAAGACTCCCAAAGGCGCTGTAGCAATTATAGAATAGGGCTTGTCTCCTCGTAATGAAACAAAGGGACTTGCAATGCCGTCATGTGAAGCAGAGGTTGGTATGCTTACAAATGATTTCTTTAATGTAAATGCAATCATCTTTGCAATGTCAACAGACCTGCCGCCTCCGATTCCAATTATCAAATCACTTTTGTCTTTTTTTATTTCAACAAGCGTCTTTTTTGCAGCTTCGACATCATTGCTTGTACTTCTGTGCCACACATACTTGATCTTTGAATCCGAAAGTGAAGCAGAAATCTTTTTGTCAGTTATCTTTCGTACCTGATCTCCTGAAACTAGAGAAACCTTCTTTGGGTTTGACAGGTCTACCAGAAAGTCTCCTATATCGGAAATATTGTTCTCACCTATGAGTATCTTTCTTGGTAGCTCCATTATGTGAGAAGCCATGGTTTTCACTTGGAACTTGGTTATTTATCGATATCCTGAATAATCCAAAGTTATTTAAGCGGGTGATATACAAACCGAAGTATCTCAAGTTAGGAGCAAGTTATTTGTCAGACTATATTGAACAACACACATACCATGGAACAACTACAGTAGGGATAAGCTGTACTGACGGTGTAGTTTTATGCGCAGATATGAGAGCAAGCGCAGGATATTTCATAGCAAATAACAATACAATGAAGATCCAAAAGATCGATCATCATGCAGGAATGACAATTGCAGGTGGCGTTGCAGATGCACAAAATGTAACAGACATGTTACGATACCATTCAAACATACACAGAATTGACAAGCAAGAGTATCTACCGATCAAGTCAATTGCAAGACTTGCATCATTGATATTTTTCCAGAATAGATACTATCCATTTATTGCGGATATCCTCGTTGGAGGATATGACAAGCAAGGTCCATCACTTTACAACATCGATATGTTTGGATCACTTGACAAAAAAACATTCGTAACAACAGGAAGTGGCTCTCCAGTAGCATATGGTCTCTTGGAAAGTGAATACCGTGATGGCCTAACAGTAGAAGAGGGAAAAACAATTGCTCTAAGAGCGGTAAAAGCTGCAATCACTAGAAACATTGGAACTGGTGATGGAATCAATGTAGCAATAATCGACCAGCAGGGATACCGACTCTTGACAAAAGAACAGAAAAAGGCCATAATTACGCTTTAGTGATTTAATGCAAAGAAAACAAGCACAACGTGAACTATCTCCAGCCCAAAACATAATGGCAACAATACTGCAAAGTATTCCAAAAGAAGCTGACGTAACCAAGATAGATTATGAAGGTCCGAGAATTGCAATCTATACAAAGAATCCAAAATACCTGATGGAGCACAACGAAGTAATCTCCAACATGGTAAATGTAATCAAAAAAAGAATTGTAGTAAGAACTGAAGAATCAATCAGAAAGAACGAGGAAGAGTCACGACAAATTCTAACTCAAATGCTCCCAAAAGAGGCAGAACTTGGGGGAACATTCTTTGATACTGCAACAGGCGAGATGACCGTTGATGTAAAGCGTCCATGGCTTCTTAACAACACTGATGCCTTTAACATGCCAGAACTTGTCTCAAAGACAGGTTGGAGAATACGAATTAGAAAGGCAACCGCAAGCCAGTCTTCTACCATTCAAACCATAAACTATAACCTCAAAATTTCCTCAACTGAGCGAAGCAAACACCTAAGACAGATAGGTGAGCAAATATTTCGTCCAAAACTCTCTGAAGATGCAGAGGTTTCACTGATGACACTTGGAGGATTTAGCCAAGTGGGAAGATCTTGTATGCTTCTTACCACTCATGAAAGCAAGATCCTAATTGATTGTGGCATAAATCCTGGTGCAAAGAACCCGATAGAGGCATTTCCACGCCTTGACTGGCCAAATATAACATTAGATGAGCTTGACGCAGTAGTAATCAGTCATGCCCACCTAGACCACACGGGATTCCTGCCTGTCTTGTTCAAGTATGGCTACAAGGGTCCAATCTACTGTACCGAACCAACCCTACCAATGATGAACCTAATCCAGCTTGATGCGATCAAGGTTGCAGCAGCCCAAGGTCGAGTTCCCATGTATTCTGAGCGCGATGTCAAGCAAGTCATGAAACAGACCATTCCGTTGTCATATGGAACAGTCACGGATATTTCACCAGATATCAAACTGGTATTTTCAAATGCAGGTCATATTTTGGGCTCTGCAAGTTGCCACTTTCATATAGGAAACGGTAATCATAACTTTGTCTATACAGGTGATCTAAAATATGGAAAATCAATGCTCTTTGAGAGTGCATCTTGGAACTTTCCAAGAGTAGAGACATTATTGATTGAGAGTACCTATGGTGCAAAAGAAGACATCCAGTCATCACGAGAAGAGGTCGAGGCCGCTTTCATAAAATCGGTAAACGAAACATTGCGAAACGGTGGAAAGGTATTGATCCCAATTCCTGCAGTGGGCCGTGCACAGGAACTGATGATGGTAATCGATCAATACATGAAGCAAGGACAACTAATGGAAGCGCCAGTATTTACAGAGGGAATGATCTCCGAGGCAACTGCAATACATGAATCTTATCCGGAATATCTTGCACGAGAACTAAGACAAAAGATCCTTGAGACAGATGATAATCCATTTGATTCTGAATATTTCACAAACATCGAGCATTCTGATGCAAGAGAAGAACCATTGCGCGAAGGTCCATCAATTATCATGGCAACATCTGGTATGCTAGAGGGTGGACCAGTGCTTGAATACTTTAAAAATATTGCACCAGTCCAGAAAAACAAGATCTTATTTGTATCCTATCAAGTAAATGGCACACTGGGCAGAAGAGTTCTTGACGGTTCAAGACAAGTCTCTGTTGTCGGAAAAGATGGAAAGATCGAGGTTATCAACATCAACTGTTCAACTGAAAAACTTGATGGGTTCAGTGGTCACAGTGATTACAACCAATTGATGTCATACATTCACAGACTGCGACCAAAACTAAGAAGAGTAATCGTAAATCATGGTGAGAGACGCAAGTGTGAAAACTTGGCAAGCTCAGTACACAGGATGTTTAGAATTGCGACAACATGTCCTCAAGTGCAAGAAGGAATTAGATTACTTTAGATCGTACTCGGCTCTCCAGATCTTTACGCCAGATGGAGTTACAATAATTCTTTCTTCACCAAGTCTTGCAATATCTGCATCTGCATTTTTTGCAATGTTGTAAATTTCTTCAACCGCCTTTCTAAGCTCATCCACATTTTTTTGTGCAAGTGGGGTTACCCTGAGGACCAAAATCATTCCCTTTTTGATATCCTCTTTTACACCGTGTACATCACTATAGTCCCTCAAAGTTATTGCCTTGAGGTAGGTGGGAGCCTTTTGCGTCTGCATACCTTGTTAGCGATCAACTCCCTCAAAAAGTCTTTCTAGTCAATTGCAGTTCACAGATTAGCTTGCGTGGCTAAATTCTATACTGCAGGTACTCTGATTCTAAAATCGAACCAGTAAAAATCTCTGATTTTACTTCATTCTTTTCTGTCATGATTATGCCTTGCAAATCCTTTGGTGCATCAGAGTATCGTAATGTGATAGCTGCAGCTAATTTCAGATTTTTCTCAGAATCGTCTCCGCGCAAAACTGATACTGGACCGACATGATCTTTTGTCTCAAACAAAACATCGCCAGGCAATGCAAGTGCCTTTAGCATTTCATTTTCATCCTTATGTCTTCCAACAATAAATTTTGTTTTCTCATCAAATCTGAAATGTCTTCCAATCTTTAGAAGATCAATATCGTTTGTATTTGGTGTCTCAATATGATGAAAAAGATCTTTTGCTCTGATTGAAAATGCAGGATCAGTAAGCAAACAACCACCGCCTGCATTTGGTGGATTATCAAAACCGAACTCTTGAGCCATCTTTAGCTGTTCTTTTCTTGAGCGTCCGCGGATCATTCCAAGATTTTCTCTTTTTATCAATCCATCAATTTCTGGTTTTGTTGGTGGTAACAGTGCTGCAGAAAGTGGTCTGACAATAATTCCTTCAAGTCCAGATTCTTTTTCTATTGTTCTTAGTGCAGGAGCAAATTGGCTCATTGGTCTTTGTCCCAAAACTTCACCTGATATGATAAATTCCGCACCAATGTCATCCATTACTTTTTTGCCTGCCTTGAACATCATTGATCTACAATCAATACACGGATTCATCCCAGAACCGAAACCATGTTTTGGATGCTTTAGCATCTCGATATAATCATCACCCAAGTAAACAGTTTTCAGATCAACGCCTAACGAATCTGCAGTCTCTCTTATTTCAAATCCACAACCTCTACCACAATCAAAATCACAAAACGGAGTCTTGATTGCAACAGCAGTAACATCAAATCCCTGATTCTGCATCATTTTTACAGCTAGCCTACTATCAAGACCGCCTGACAATAATGCTACAACTTTCTTCTTCTCTTCCACAAAACCAGAAGGTCTTTTTCCAATATCTAAACCTTCCAGCAAATATAAAATGGTAAAGAGTTAGAATTGTTGTATTGAACCAACGTAGAAAAAACCTTTTGAAATATTGTAATGATTTAGGATATGATTCTCTGGTTGCATTTGAACCTGAAAATCTATTTTACATGACTGGATTTTGGGGCGAGGCAATTGGTATACTGGATAAAAATGGCTGCACGATTGTATCTCCGGAACTTGAGATGGGCAGGGCAAAGGAAGAATCCACTGATTGTGATGTGGTCAAGTCAGAGCGTGGAAAGGGCTCCCTTGCCACTCTTGTCAAGATGCTAAAGAAAAACAAGGTGTGCACAGACAGCGATAGTTACAACATAGTAGAGAGTCTCAAGAGGTCTCTTCCCGAAGTAAAATCCTCAACTGATCCGTTTTATCGCGCAAGAGAAGTAAAAGATTCTCATGAGATTACAATATTGAAAAAGGCATCATCAATACTAGACGAGATGTATGAAATATGTGTAAACAAAATGATGATTGGTCAGTCCGAATCTCAACTTCAGACTATTTTGATGCAGTATGCAATGGAGCGTGACATGTTTGCAACTGGATACAAATCAACACTGAACCCATTGATAATTGCAGGTGGTCCAAATAGTTCACTACCTCATGCACAGGTAACTGATCGAAAATTCAAAAATGGAGATATGGTTGTAGTTGATCTTACTCTACGATACAAAGGATATGTCTCTGATGCAACCAGGACATTTGGTCTTGGTTCAGTATCGGTAGAAGCAAAAAAAGTCTATGAAATTGTACGACAATCACAAGAGGCAGGACTCAAAGCTGTCAAGCCAGATGTATCTTGCAAATCTGTAGATGATGCTTGTAGAAAATTAATTGAAAAGAAACAGTATGGAAAATATTTCATCCATTCTACAGGTCATGGAATTGGACTTGAAGTCCATGAATTGCCAAACCTTGGTCCATCAAGTACGGCAATTTTATCCAAAAACATGGCAGTGACAGTAGAGCCTGGAATATACATTCCACGAAAGTTTGGTGTAAGGATTGAAGACTCTGTAATTGTTGGAAACAAAGTTGAAGTTATGCACAAGTTTACAAAAGAATTGATCATTGTATAGATAAGATAGAAATTTGCCATGACAAATTTCTTATACAAATGTAATTCATTACATTCATGATTTATCAGATATTATTTTTCAAATATTCTATAATACTGTATAACAAGGAGGTCTCCTAGATGGCAGACTCTTGGTCTTTTATCCTCATATCAATACCGGTGATGCTAGTATTTGGGATGCGTCATGCACTCGATGTTGACCATATTACCGTAATTGATAATCTAGTCAGACTGCATAATGCTGCAAAAAAATCTAGATTGGTAGGAGCAGGATTTAGTTCTGGTCACATGATCTCCGTACTGGCCGAGATGATCTTCATCATATACGTAGTTGGAAGCCTTACCACTGCAGGCAACCTGCAATTTTGGGGCGGCATTGTAGGCGCAATAGCATTGGCTGCAATCGGCGGCATCAATATCTATGCAATAAAAAAATGGGGAAAAAGTGGGGCTGCAATACTTGCAAGCAAGGTTCTAAACAGAGTTGGAATACTAGGTCCTGTTGGATCTTCTTTTGTTACCGGGCTAGTATTTGGTTTAGGTTTTGATACTGCTACACAAATTTCTGCAATAACCATATCTGCAGTGGCATCAGCTACTGCAGGAATCCAAACAGCATTGATTCTTTCTGGGTTCTTTGCCCTTGGTATGATCCCAATTGATACACTAGACAGCGTTGTTCTTCGCTCTGCATTTTCTAGAATATTTGATACCAAGGGTTTTAGATACATGGCATATGCATTAAGTGGTCTAGCCATAATGGTATCTTCATTTGAATCATATTCAACAATAACTAGTACAAATGTACTTCCAGAATGGATAGGCCCTGTCTTGGCAGTATCAATAATCGCAATTTCTTTTGGGTATGTCTTTGCAACAAAAAAGAGACAAAGATTACATCATGATACGAGAACTAATTCTAAAGAAAATAAACTCTAGAACTAAGACAGCTAATCTATTCTTTTTTCAATTTCGTTTCTGATAAATTTTACAATCTTGAACTTGTTCTTCCATCCTGACTCCTTGAAAGTTTTTGAATCAACAGATATCACATTATTGTAGTCGGGATTTTTTCTATATCTCTTGGTACCAATGTCATTTGCAATGACAAGATCACAACTTGATTGTGTGATTTTCTCCCTTGCCTTGCTTATCAAATCTCTTTTGGATATGTTGGTCTCTGCCTTGAATCCTACAAGAAAAACATCTCCCTGAATCTTTTTTACATCATTAATCATTTTGGGTACTCTTTTTAGCTTTAAAGAAATTCTGAGAAGATCACTATTGATCTTGGCTCTGTGTGGCTTTTCTGGGGTATAGTCAGATATCGCGGCTGCAAGTATTATGATATCTAATTTTTGCCTCATCTCTTTTCGTAGCGCATCACCCATCTCTCTACTTGTCTGGACTCGTATCAACTTGACACCCTTTGGAGGAGCCTCTGTACCAGGACCATAAATCAAGGTGACTTGGCAGCCAGCTGAGACAAATTCTGATGCAAGCAAGACGCCGGTCTTGCCTGTACTCTGATTTGTAATAACTCTAACAGGGTCGATATACTCTATTGTAGGACCTGCAATGATGAGCACTTTTTTCCCCTTGAGAACAGATGACAAGCCAAACTTTTGCAGTATCATGTCAAGTATCTCTTCGGGCTCGGCAGCCTTTGCCTTGCCCTCGATAAATTTTGGAGAAATAAAATCAACTTTGTTTTTAAGAAATTCAATGTTATTTACTACAGCAGGATTTTCATACATTGCCTGGTGCATTGCAAGCGCTATTATGATTGGAATCTTGGAGCCAAGACCTACACTTAGTACCGTTGATATTGGAGTGTCATCAATTCCATTTGCAAGCTTGCCAAGTGTATTTGCAGTGCATGGATAAACAACAATAAGATCAGACTGTTTGTAATCTGCAACTTTTATGTGTTCTAGATCACCTGTTAGTTTTGTAATTACTTGGTTTCCAGTTGCCCACTTGAAATAGCTTGGCTTGATCAAGTCAGTTGCTGCCTTGCTTGCAACACATATTACATCTGCACCATGTCGCATAAGCAATCTTGCAAGCTCAATTGATTTGTATGCAGCAACACTTCCTGATATACACAAGATAATTTTTTTTCCCGCAAGGCCAGTGCCGTCAGAGCTAACTATGTCAAGGGAAGGATGTTTTTTACTCAAGTTCTTTTTTCAACCTTTCAAGTTCTGATTTGTCAATAGAAAAAGAGTGTTCTGGTCCTGGAAACTTGCCTGATACTACATCGCTTTTGTAAGACCCTATAGCTTGTACAATTTCAGAAGACAATTCGAGATATCTCTTTGCAAACTTGGGTTTTATTTTTTCATACAGTCCCAAGACATCATGCACAACAAGCACCTGTCCGTCGCAGTCAGGTCCAGAACCAATTCCTATTGTAGGGATATTGATAGTATCTGAAATAATTTTTGAGACCTCTCTTGTTACCATTTCTAGTACAATGCTGAACACACCAGCTTCCTCTAATGCCTTGGCGGAGTTAATCAATCTGATGGCAGTATCTCTTGTCTTTGCCTGGACCTTGTAGCCCTCCTGAAGGGTAGTAGTCTGTGGCTGGAACCCAATGTGCCCCATCACTGGTATGCCAATTTCTACAATGGCATGTATGGTATCTTTAATTTCAACTCCACCTTCTAGTTTAACTGCATCTGCACCTGATTTTATCAGTCTTCCAGCATTTTCAATTGCCTGAGATTTGCTTGCCTGATATGACATAAACGGCATGTCTGCAACAACCAAAGCATTCTGTCGTCCCCTCGAAACTGCCTCTGTAAAAAGACACATCTGGGCCATCGTAACAGGTATGGTATTGTCATACCCAAGCATCACCATTCCAGCACTGTCTCCTACAAGCAACATGTCTACTCCCGCCTTGTCACAAAGCTGTGATGTAGTATAGTCATATGCAGTGATCACAGTAATTTTCTTGGAATTTTTCATTGATAATATATCTCTGACAGACTTAGGCATTTGCCATCTTCCTCAAATTTTTTCTTATGATGCCAATGGATTTTTTCAGGTTTTTCTTGTTGTCAAATTTTGATTTCTCTGCTAGATCTTCTTTTGATAATTTTTTACAAACATCAATCAGTATCTTCATCCCACGAATTACATTGTCAACAATTGTGATATCTGCAGTCTGTGCAGTACGCGACATGGGATTTAGGTCAAACGTAATGACGTCTTTTCCAAATTTCTTTAATGCAATTGTCCTGTCTCCATCTTCCAATGGCACCAACACAATATCTGCAGAAAATATCCCACGTTTGTCAACAACTCTTCTTGCACTGTCAAGCTTGGGAATCCTCTTTGCGAACTTGGGATCAACTCCTAGTACTTCTTTTGCACCATTTTTCCTTAGAATCTGTGCAATGGTTTTTTTTCGCTTTTCGCTTGCATAAAACAAATTTACCTCAATTTTTGCACCAGTGATTTTTGATAGCTCTACAATCTCCTTTGCACAAAGGGCTGCAAAGTTGCCGTTTACTGATATTACAGGCAATTTGGCTACAAGAAGCGCCCTTGCAGCAGCTTTTATTGCCTTCCGAGAGGTCTTGGTCGTCTTTTCGCCTATGAGATAATCAAACATCTCACCTCTACCATGGGCCAAGAGACCCTCCTCTACAACAAGACCTTCTCTGAACCCATGGACAAGTTTTTCCCGGACGTAAAGAGAGATGGCTCTTGGATGTGTCTTTGGAATCAACACTAGGAAACCCTAGCTCCACTCTTGTCTATCTCGGTTTTAATTATAATTCCATTATATTTTTTTAAAATTTGCATAACTTCAAATTCTTTTATCTTTGGCACAAGTGTGAATACCGTTTCCCCAAACATTGCAACACCTGACTTGAATCCATTTTGGGATAAATCATCAATTACCCGCTGCATCTGTCTTGTAATGACATGGACATACTTGGCAAATTCAAGTGACATGTCCAAAAATTCCATCTGGTCTCTTGACTTTAATAATTTTGTAACCATCTTCCCACCGAGGCCATTTATCTTTGAGAGTTCAGTCTTGATGAATTGTTTTGTTGATATTGGAGAAAAGCAAATTACAATCGCGGTATAATCTGTATGGATCTTTTGCAGGCTTCCAATTCCGGGAGCACCATGCTTTGTCCTTATCTCAAACCCACCATGGTATGATGACAATACTGTTCCAAGTCCTGTCTTGCAGTGAATTTCTGCATTGTGAGCAATCTGTCCTATTCTAGTCCTGGATAGATTTGTTCCAAGTGCCTTGTTTAACGCAAATGCCAAACTCAATGCAACTGCGCCACTGGAGCCAAGACCATAACCAACTGGTATGGTGGTATCATGTTCTATATCCAAAAAATAATTTTGATTTACAATTTTAAAAAACTCCTTTACAACAAATTCTGAAACCTGAGTGTTATCCGACTTGTAGCCAGTTACAGTAATCTTGAATCCTGGCCTGTCAGAGCTTGTCACCTTGACCTTTGTTGTCACTCCCTCCTTGATACAAAATCCTGCGCCAATTGACCCCTTTTGCTCTGGCTCCTTTGGCTTTACTTCTGCCTTGAAAAAACCAGTAATGTGACCTGGCGCAAAGGCTACTGCCTGCATAACCAGCTTAAATTTATGAGAAAATATAAAAATGATCATTAAATTATATAAATTAGTATAAATTGACTAAATTCATTCGACGCCTACAAAGGATAGGGAGCAGCATCCTAGTTTCTTTGCCAATAGAGTGGGTCCAGGCAAACAAGCTTGAAAAAAGTGACGAAGTAGAAATTGAGACTGGCTCTAACAGTATTTCAATTACCCCTACTGGTGGAAGCAGACCACCGAATGAAGTCGTGATACCCTACCCTGTATCAAAACAAGAAAATATCAGCGCCTATATCACAGGTGCATACCTGCTTGGATATGATATCATAAAGATCAAAGGAAAATCAACAATTTCAGTAGAGGATAGGGAAAAGATCCGTGGACTGATGCGAAGACTTGTTGGTATGGAAATTGTTGAAGAGGATGCATCAAATGTAAATGTCCAGTTTTTACTTGATGCTACTACACTTAGTCCAGAAAAGATACTAAAAAGAATGAGCTCAATTGTTCTTGGAATGTTTCGTGATACAATATCGTGTCTTGCATCAGATGACAGGTCAGTATTGCAAACAATGCCAAGCCGGGATGATGAAATTGATAGGCAATATTTCTTGCTTGTACGATTAATCCGAAGTGCAATGGTTGACAAGAAACTTGCAACTGCATTAAACTTGGGAAATATTGACATCCTAGACTACAGGGTAGCAGCAAATTTGCTAGAGACTGCAGGAGATACTATAATAGATCTAGCACATTCTATTTCAGAATTACCACTATCGAAAACTGATACAAAAAAACTATATGATACTGCACAAGAGATAGAAAATGTACATGAAAAATCAATCACCTCATTTACTGAAAATAATAGAAAGCTAGCAATTGAGGCAATCACACTTCACCGAAACTATCAAAAGAAGATCTCAAGTGTCGGTTCATCACTTGATCCAAAAAAACAGGGATCAATACAGTTGTTAAATTTGGTATTTACATTTGAAAAACTATCTAGATGTTGGGCAGATGTTGCTGATTTGGTAAAGCCAGTCTATGCGTGATGTTTCTTGTTGATAGCATAAGTCAAGACGGCGCAGATTGTTTTGGAATCTGTAATCTTTCCCGATGTAATCATCTTGAGGACTTTCTTGAAATTAATTTTTACAACAGACATGATTTCATCATGGTCAAGCTGCAAATCTCCTACCTTCTTTATTCCTGATGCAACATAACAATGGATGATTTCAGTATTGTATCCAATGGAAGGATAGTACTTGATCAAAGGAATCATCTTTTTTGCTGTATACCCGGTCTCTTCACGCAGTTCCCTGTGGGCACACTTGAGTGGCTTTTCTCTCTTTTCTAGAGTTCCGGCAGGGATTTCAAGCACATATCCATGCGGAAACCTGTGCTGTTTTACAAGCAATATCTTGCCATCTTCTATTGCAAGTATGGCCGCAGCACCTGGATGTTCAATTACCTCTCGTGTAACTTTTCGTTTGTTGATAGATAGAGTGTAAAGACTAAGTGAGAGAATTCTGCCCTTGAAGACATTTTTTCTCATTTAGAAAAATTAGACCACAATTATGTTATGAATGTATCTCAGACATGAGATGAAGTCTCTTTGATTTCTTGGCTTGTATGATTGCCTCTATTACCCACTTGTTCAAAAATGTAATCTTTTTTGGCATGAATAAGTCCACAGAATGTATTCCTTCAATATCATGAACTTTGGCAGAAAAATCATCCATTTTGTATATATTGTCGGTATACATGAACAGTACAATCTGGTTCATGTGCACAAATGGATTTTGTAAAAATGACTCTGAAAACACTTTGGCAAGTTTTGCAAGTGTCTTTTTTACATCAGTCACTCCAACTAAAATTGCAAAAGGAATAAACTTGTCCATGTTTTTTGGATTGTAAATTAATGTAAACTGAATGGCTTCATCATTTTGTAATTTTTCTAGTGAGCGAGCAATAGTCTTTGTTGAGAAACCGGACTTTTTTGCAATCTCTTCAATTTTTAATCGTGGATCTTTTAATAAAATATCAATAATTTCAATGTCTGTCTTTGTCAGATCAGATCTTATTTCAGGATTTTTTGCTTCAAAGACACTAAGAACCCTAACATCACGAAGCAAGTTCTTTGCAAGATCCATTTTTTTCGTAGGATCTTCTTTTACTACTATGCTACATACAGTGATACTGCCAACACATGGTACCACAAAAAATGGCTCTCCCACCAATCTTATCTTTTGTATTATATCATTGATCTCTTTTCCAGTAACCACGAAATACAAAACACTATACCCTAATACGGGCGGTTCAATTTTTAAGGCAAATTTTTCAATTATTTTGTTTTCAATCATTTTCTGAATTCTTGATTTGACAGCAACCCCTGAAATGCCAATCTCTTGACCTATCTGCCTGTCCGATTTTCTACAATTATTGAGCAAATGTGAGAGAATTTGTATGTCTAATTTGTCCATTTGTTATAGTATTACCTCATCAATTATATCAAATCAAACATGTATTATATATTATTGTCTAATATGATAAGTATATGCCGATAAAACATTAAATATCAGACTAATTCTTGATCGACTGTGGATTACAGGGCCCAGATTGGTATCAGGTTCATTACAAGACGCAGGGGAAGTCTAATTGCAGCAAGTCTTGCGGTGGCAATTGCAATACTTGTTGTACAGGTAAATTCTGTCATATTCCAAGGGTTGTACGATGCAATCGTTCGTGATCAAATCAATTACAGATTTGGCCATGTATACATCACAAGACAAGAAGATTATATTACAAAATCTGATTTTGTCCTCATAAATTGGCTAGAAAGAATTCCATATGTTCAAGCTGCAGCTCCAAGAATTGATTCTTCAGCTTCAATCAATGCAACAATTAATGGACAATTAATTCATGATTATTCAGTTCCTGTAATAGGAGTTGATCCAGTTTTGGATAGGGAAGCATCTACAATGTATCAAACTGTAGTAGCTGGTGGTCAGTATGTCTCATATAGAAATTCAGCTGTACTTGGAGCAATTGTAGACAGAGATCTTGGTCATCCACAAGTAGGCGATACTATAAAATTAAAATTCAAAGACCAATTTGGTAATGATGTTTTAAGAAGATTAACTATTGTTGGGATAACTGCAACTGCAGGTTCAGTTGGTCTTGACAATAGTGTTATAATGAATATAGATACACTGCGTGAAATTTTAGATAGACCACACCAAACACAATCAATTCTTGTTAGACTAAATGATCCATCAAAGGATGCCTATGTTAAGGATCTATTTCTTGCTGCATTTCCATCTAATGCTGATAAATTCAAGGCACAGACAATTGAAGAATCTGCAGAGCAAACACTGAGTGGATTTAGGTCAGGCATCGCACTGATTAATCTAGTTGGTTATTTTGGCATGATGTCATCTGCATTCGCAGTTGTTACAATACAAATGATGCAGGTAACAAGCAAGACCCGCGACATTGGCGTAATGAGGGCAATCGGTGCAAAAAGAAAAGATGTACTACTAGTTTTCATATTTCAAGGAATGGTGATTGGTGCAATAGGTGCAGGACTTGGTACTGTGATGGGTGTAGCCTATACTACATATGCAAAGGAAACCCACATGACATTCCAAGGAAGCTTACCGCTTGAGGTAAAGTACAACTGGACAAGCATAATTCAGACTGATATCATGGCATTTGTGCTTGCAGTCATTGCATCAATATATCCAGCATACAAGGCTACCAAATTAGAACCAGTGGAGGCAATGAGAGTTGGCTGATTACGTATTAGAGGTAAAAAACATCGATAAGGTGTACGGCCAGGGAGAAACCGAGGTCTATGCTCTCAAAAACCTGTCATTTAGCGTCAAGCGTGGAGAGTTTATGTTGATTGTAGGAAGCTCAGGCTCTGGCAAGTCCACATTACTTAACATGATTGGATTGCTTGACAGGCCAACAAGGGGCAAGGTGATAATTGATGGGGTAGATACATCAGAATTAAGTGACAATCAGCTCTCTACATTTAGAAACTCAAAGCTTGGTTTCATATTCCAATTCTCAAACCTCTTGTCAGATCTTACTGTTCTTGAAAACGTTACACTGCCAAGAAAGATCCAGGGTACGATACACAATTCTGCAGACGAGGCAAGAACATTGCTCAAAACAGTCGGACTAGAAACCCAAGCTTATAAGTTTGCAAATCAAATTTCTGGTGGACAGGCCCAGAGAGTTGCAATAACAAGAGCATTGATAAACAAACCAGCTGTGGTACTTGCAGACGAGCCTACCGGAAACCTTGATTCAGTATCGGCTGAAACTACAGTGCAGCTGCTCAAGTCGCTCAACCGGAAACTATACCAGACATTCATCATTGTTACACATGACAGACACCAATTTGGCGAAGTGGACAAAGTGGTAACAATAAAAGATGGTAGAATTCTCAAAGAAGAAATGGAGGCAAATCTAACTTGATCTACAAAAGTATTATGTTACTAGTGATCTTGCTTGCAGGACAGATGATAATTCCAATCTATGCACAAGCTCCTGAACAACTGGCACCAGGTGAATCACCCTTTGAGCATGGATTTAATGACATCAAACTTCTTGACGCATATTTTGGACCTGCCGGACAAAAAATTGAGGTAGAACCAGGGGACAAGAATGTTCCACTTACTATAGTATTATCGGATGTTGGTACTGAGGACATTACAGGGATTAGCGGGCTACTCAGCTTGCCAACAGGATTCTCAGGATCTCTTGCAAATAATGGACTAATTGAGGCTGACAACACACAAACAGCTGCTGCAGGTCAGTCCTTTACGCTTACATTTTTTGTCAACGTAGACAAAACGATGAGTGTTCATGACTATTCAGGAACGGTCAAGATCACATATTCGAGGGTACGAGAAAATGGAGAGCGCACTACATTTTTAGACTTTAATTTCAAGGTCACAGGAAAAAGTGTGGTAAACCTCAAGGCAGAAAACCCATTCCTTGACCCGGCATCAAACAACAACATTACAATCCAAATCTCAGATGCAGGCACCGCACCACTAAATGATGTCGATATTGTCATCCAAAGAGATCAGAATACTGGTACAACAACTAATACGAATAACTTGCAGGGAATAGTGCTTGATCAGAACCACTGGAAAGTAGGGACAGTCCAACCAGGATCATCTAATACATTTTCAATCCAAGCATTCATCCCACAAAATGTTGCAGGGCAGACTATTCATGCGCCATTTACAGTATCATACTTTGATGGACAAGGAAACCAAGTTACTACAACAAGAACAGTAGATTTTATTGTGGGGCCTACAAGTTCTGTATCAATAATAAGAATATCATCTCCGCAGTATCTATTGACTGGAGTAATGCAAAACCTAACATTAGGAATTGAAAACTTGTCGCCATCGAAGATATCTGACATTTCAATTTCAATCACGCCAAACTCTAACAGCCTAAAGATATTACAGGATAACAAGTGGTTTATACAAGAAATAAACCCACTTGAAAAGACTGACCTAGTCATTCCAATATTTGCAGACCAGAGTATTGAAGGCCAAGCAGTCAACTATGAAGTTGATATCCAGTATACAAAAGATGGAGCAACAGTGATTGAAAAACAAAACTTTGCAACCTACATCAGGGGAGTAATTGATATCTCACTTCACGATATGGGTGTATCAGATATTGCAGGCAAGAAAATGATAATTGGAGATGTACTCAACCAAGGAAATGTAAAGGCTGTCTTTGGCCAGGTGACAGTATCATCTATAGATAATACAATAATCAAACCATCAAGTCAATACATTGGAGATATTGATATTGATGCACCAGTACCATTCAACATTCCAATAAATTCGGATACTGTACCAACAGGTGATCAAAAAATCCAGGTTACACTTACCTGGAAGGACACATTATTGGAACAGCATACAATAACAGAGGTTGATACTGTATCATTTGGAAACCCTCCAGTCCAGTCAAGCGACAATGGCATTAACCAGCTACAAATAGTCATACTTGTAGCAATTGCAGCAGGAATAGGTGGTATAGTGTTTAAGATACGAAAGAAAAAGATTGTACTTGAAAAGAAAATAGAAGAATCAAGCTAAGGGTATATTTACTCGAAAGGCATTTTTTCAGTCATGATATGGGATGAGATTGAAATCCCAAAAGAAGTTCGCCATTTTATGCTTGAAGAGGCAGAGGAGACAGTACTGGGTCAGAAAAATGGTGCAAAAAAACAGTACCGTTATGGTAATCTACACATCAGAGAATATGACGACAAGTATCTAGTCCACATGGATAAAGTGGATCCAAGAAAAGATCCTCTTGGCCATCTTGTACGGGATGCTCCTGAAATTCTTGTTGGAATTGCAAGCGGCTTGATTGTAGCAAAAAAAATTTCATCAAGTGTTTATAAATTACAAAAGAATGTGCCTTTTACAAAAGGCACATCTATCTTTGCAGGACTTGTGGCATCAGTACTTGTAGGCTATGCAGGATATACTATAACAAAAAAGCTAAAAGAGTTCTAGGGAGGAGAAGACAAATTACGCGAACAAGAACAATTCAAACCTTCATCAAGCTCATACCACTTGTACTTGCATTACGAAAGGACAGGAGAGAGTGGGTAAAAAAGCAAGGAAAAAATGTTGATCTCAAAAGGTATCAAAAAAATGCACGCAAAGCACTCAAGACATTTCTGTCCCTTGGTCCAGTATACATCAAGTTGGGTCAGTGGCTCTCGTCAAGGGCAGATATTTTGCCACAACCATATCTTGAGGAACTAGCCAAGCTCCAAGACGAGGTTCCAGCAGAATCATTTGACAAGGTAAGGCCAATCATAGAAAAAGATCTTGGACCAATGGATAAGAATTTTGATTTTGTTGACACCAACGTAATATCTGGAGCATCACTTGGACAGGTCTACAAGGCAAGACTTAGGGGACAAGATGTAATCATAAAAGTCAAGAGACCAGGAATTGAAAAAGTTGTTGAAGAAGACATACACGTCCTCAAAAAAATAATTCCGTTTGCAATGAAGTTTGTTGACCCAAACCTTCGATATTCCGCAGAGGCGATGCTTTCACAGTTCATTGAAACCATCAACGAAGAAATGGACTATAGAATCGAGTCCCAGAACCTAAAGACAATCAAGAAAAATATGCAGAGCTACCCAAAACTGATAATTCCCTCTGTGATAGACGACCGATCTAGCAAAAATATACTCACCATGGAATATCTGCCTGGAATAAAAATAACAAACGTCAAGGCACTTGACGAGGCAGGAATTGACAGGGAACAACTTGTAGTGCGTGCCCATAGAGTCTTTTTTACCATGTTGTTAAGACACGATCTGTTCCATGCAGACCCACATCCTGGAAACATTTCTGTTACAAACGATGGTTCCCTAATATTGTATGATTTTGGGATGGTCGGTAGACTGGATACCAAAACAAGACTGAAACTAATCAGGCTCTATCTTTCACTTATTGAGCGAGATCCAACAAGGACAGTATCTGCAATGGATGATCTTGGAATGCTCATGCCGGGATATGACAGACATATAATAGAAAAAGGTCTTGCGCTCTCAATTCAGGCATTTCATGGGACCAAAGTGGACAGGATGGAAGTCAAGGCACTCATGGAGCTTGCAAACAAGACAATGAGTAGATTTCCATTCAAGCTACCAAAACATCTTGCGCTTTACATGAGGATGACATCAATACTTGAGGGAGTATATCTTACACATAAGGTAAATTTCAGATTCATCAACGTGTTACAAAATATCATGGAAGAAGAAAATATTATACGAGATGCATATGTAGAAGAGCTCAAGATCTCTTTTGGAAGATTTGTCAAATCAATAGATGCCGCAATTGCAGTGGTACCAGAGATCAGACAATTCATCGAGCAAAACAAAAACATGCAGACAAGCAAACCAAAATCACGAACTGTTCTGCTTTCAGGTACTATACTTGCAGCTGCAGTCTTTGTCGGATCTACCATATTGTATTCAACAAACAATATAGTTGGAGAAATTGGAATGGTAAGCTCTGCTGTTATAATGGCGCTTGCTATTGTATTAAAGGAACACTAGCTATTCTATTGCAATATTTTTTCCAGTCTTTGTAGGTATTGTTAAGGTTAATACGCCGTCACGATATTTTGCAGATGCTGCTGGATTCTCGTCGTCTTTTACCTCAATTGGCAGTCTTATCTTTTTGTCAATTGAGCGTGGCCTCTGTCTCCAGATTACTGTACCCTCTACTTCGTCTTCTCTGGTTGCTACAATTGAGAGAATATTGCCGTTGAGTCTTAGTTTAATCTCTTTTTTGTCAAATCCTGGCATGTCTATTGCTACCACCAGACTGTCATTTTGCAGTATCATGTCTACTGGGGGAAGAATAAACTCATAGAACTCACGTGACTTGTTGCCTATCTCTTTCATGACTTCTTTTACCATGTAATAACCAATACCCATGTAGTATCATTTAGCACTTTTTTGATTATTAAACCTTAGTCCGATTTGCTATGCAATACTACCAGTACGTTTTATCCAAGTAATATGGTCCATCGAATTCACAATTTATCTACTGCCCTATTTAATAGGACTTTGATGATTATTGTCATAGAGGGCTTTGACCAAGCAGGCAAAAAAACCCAGTCAAAATTACTGTCCAATTTCTTAAAAACCCGAAATAAAAAATCGGCGGTATTTAGTTTCCCAGATTATACTACTCCCGTTGGAAAAGAAATAAAAAACTTTCTTGGTGGCAAGCGCAAATTTCCACCACAGGTAATACATTGTCTTCTTGCAGCAAACAGGTGGGAACGATCAAAGGACATTAAAGACGCACTTGCAAAAAATCACGTCGTTATCATGAATCGCTATTACCAATCTAATCTAGTATATGGAACAGTAAACGGACTGGACTTGGAGTGGCTTGAAAATCTTGATCGGGGTCTTCCAAAGGAAAATATTGTAATACTGCTTGATGTCAAGGTATCAGATTCATTCTCCCGAAAAAAACAGAAACGTGATAGATTTGAAAAAGATAAAACATTTGCGCTCAAGATTGCAAACACATACAGAAAACTTGCAAAAAGATACCATTGGAACATAGTAAATGCTTCGCAAGAAAAAGCAATAGTCCACCAACAAATAAGGGATATAATATCAAAACATATCAGATGAAAAAGATATGACCAAAAAATATCTTCAGATAGTAGATCCGATTCATGATCTCATTACCGTATATCAACAAGAGTTGGAACTGATAGACTCTCCAGTATTTCAAAGGCTTCGAAGGATACGACAGCTTGCAGGTGCACACCTTGTCTATCCTGGTGCACAACATTCAAGGTTTGAACATTCACTTGGAACAATGCATATTGCAGGCCAGGCAGCAAATGTGCTAAGAGACAAGGGGTACCTCGATGCAAACGATTCTGAAAATATACGAATGGCAGCACTATTGCACGATGTTGGTCACGGACCATTCTCACATTTATTCGAAGAGGTCTTGCAAAAAAAGAAAAAAAATTCTCATGAGGATGTTGGACAAAGGATCATACTGGAATCAGAGATTGGCGATATAATAAAAAAATCAGGATTTGACAAGGCATTTCTTGCCAAGCTTGCATTTGGAAATTCAAAGTACCAGTTCATGAATGAAATAATCTCTGGCGGGCTGAGTGCAGATATGATGGACTATCTCCTACGTGATGGTTATTTCACGGGTGCAGAGCATGCAAAAGTGGATTTTATGAGGATAATCCACTCACTTGATGTTCACGACAAGAAACTTTCACTTGACAAGTCTGCTCTTCACTCTTTTGAGTCAATGATGATATCTAGATACCAGATGTTCAAGGCAGTATATTTTCACAAAACTGTACGCTCTGCAGAAGTCATGTTAATACAAGCTATGGTGCTTGCAGACAGCGAGCTTGGGCTCACTACGGATGACATAGAAATCTATGTCCAAATGACCGATGAGCTTGTCATATCCAAGCTTGTCTCACTTGAGCCAAAAAATACAGATCTCAGAAGGGCAAAGCAACTTGCGGTGGAATATCAAGAGAGAAAGCTGCTCAAGTGTGTTTACGAAAAGATCTTTACTCGACCAAGAATGGGAAAAATGAACATAGCAAACCTACAAAATGAAATTGCCAAAAGATCCAAGGTAGACGAGTCTGAAGTCTTTATTGATGTATCAAAGACGCCATCAATTCCACTTGCTCCATCAAAAAAAGAATCTCAGTCAATCATTCTTACAACAAAAAAGGGAGAGGGACCAAAGGAATCCTACGAGTTACCGATATCTGAGATTCCACTGGTCTCTGCAATTTCAGGCTTTATGGACATACTACGGGTCTACACGCGGAAGCAATTTAGAAAAAAGGTTGAAATGGCAGCAAACGTCATCCTTGGTGAAAACAATCGATGAAAAAAAGAATTGTAGTAAAATTGTCAGGAAGCTTGTTTGGCCTAGAAGATATGAAGACACTAAAACAATATGCCGAGTTTTTTGTGAAGATGAGCAAGGTCTGTCAGCCAATAATAATTGCAGGTGGTGGAAAGATTGCACGACATTATATCTCTCATGCAAGATCATCGGGCGCAGATGAATCAACGCTTGACGAGCTTGGAATCGAGGTATCAAGACTTAATGCAAAACTTTTGATCTATGCGTTACAAGAAAAAGCATATCCACATCCACCAGTCAATCTAAAAGAGGTTGCAAATGCTGCTGACACTGGACTGATTGTAGTAACAGGTGGACTTCATCCCGGACAGAGCACAAATGCCACTGCTGCACTAATTGCAGAAAAGGTGAGGGCTAACACATTTTTCAATGCTACAGATGTTGATGGAGTATACGATTCTGATCCAAACAAAAACAAGAATGCAAGTAAGTTCAAAAAGATATCAATAAAAAAACTGCGCTCAATGCTTGTACATCAAGACTCTATAGCCGGAGGCTATGACTTGATGGATATTGTTGCACTAAAGGTGATAGAGCGTTCAAAACTAAAGACAAGAATACTAAAGGCAGACACAAAGATACTGGAAAAAGCAATCAAAGGAAGTCCAGAGGGCACCGAAATTACACTAGTCTGACCTGTCCTATATATTCTGGAATATTGGCACTGGTGGCTTTATGCAAAATCTCTCTTGCATTATTTTCTGAAAGAATCTTGGATTGGGATTTTGCATATCCTTCTTCGTCAACTATTACAACAAGCCACCCTTCTCCAGATTTTTCAATAACTGATACAAACTCTTTCTCTCCGACTGGCACAAATGTACCTTGGGATTTTTTTACAGTAAGTGTGAGCATGGCAAAGCCTGCATGTGAGAATAACGTCATCTGAGACTTTCTTGATCTCTCTTGGCCTATTCTAATTGCCTGATGATATTGCATGGATTATATCTTCAAACTTTTACTATAAGCGTTTTCAACTCAACATTTAAGAATTGAACAACTGGTAAAGACATCCTTGGAGAAGAAAATTTTTGTCGTTGTTGCAGCAGTAGTTATTGTTGCAATACTTGGTCTAGTCGTAATTCTACCAAGCTCAGGAATTCTCAAAAACATGTTTACTCCAAATGCAAATATGCCGTCTGCATTGACATCTGTAATGACTGAGGTGAAACCTATTGATATCCAATATAATGGATCGTCTCTAACATCAGTTGGAAGCAGAAATGCAGTGTTAGAAACAAAATTCAATCTAACAAATCCAAATGACAATACTCTGATAGTTGAGATGGTAAGCTATGACATTTATGCAAATGGCATCGTCATTGGTCACGGTCAATATGGAGAGCGATATGAGGGAAGCTGGGAGAGCTCGTCCTATCTGCCACTTACACAACACAATTCTGAAATCATCTCTGTCGACACAAAATTGCTCAATGACGGAAATAATCCGGAGGTCTGGTCTGCATTACAGAATCATGCTGTACAGTTTAGGTTTACGGGAACTGCATATTATTCTACACACTCTGCTTTCTCAGGCCAGAGCTATACTAAAGACTTTAATTTCTCGCAATAGCTTTTAGTGTTTTGCAGGATTGTACCTTGATCGAATGAATTTTACAAGATAAACAAAACCCAATATTATCCACGCAAGTATCATTGCACCCCATGCAAGAACCACAATCTTTGGTATGCTGAGATTAAACTGGTATACATAGTGGAGATATTCTGATGGGATTATCTTGTCTAGTTGGTATATTGGTAAAAAGTATGGATTTAGATCCTTTATGTCAATTATAGATTTTCTGGCAAGCGCTGTGATTACGGCATGCCATCCAAAGAATAATGTCACAAAGAAAAATATGGCCTTTCTACCAACTGGTTTCCTATATCCTCGTTTTTCAAATTTTTCTAGTCTCTTATTGACTCTGGCAAGTTCTGTCTTTAATTCTTCAACAGATTTCTGCTCTCCCGTTTTCCTCTTTGAGGACCCAAGATATGTTGCTATGAGTGAATCAAGATATTTTTTATCAGAATTGTAAATCGTCTTGCCATCCTGTAGGGCTCCTAGGATATAGCTTAGTCTCCCAGTATCTCCCTTTTTAGCATCTATCAAATGTATCACATAATCAATTAGTTCATCTACCATACATCATCATGTTCCAATATGACATGACTTGCCAAAAGTGGCTTTAGATGACATTATCAATATTATCAAGCTCTTTTGGAAAGGGATTTTAATTATTACTGAGAATGTTCTTAGCCTATCTTCTTAAAAAAACTCATGATTGGTTCTCTATCAGAATTTGAAAGAGACGAAAATCCCTCCAATAATTCCATTTGAACGTGTATTGCTTCATTGACTGCCTTTTTGATATAGTCTGAATTGAACGGAACAAGTCTGTCAATTGTTCCCTCACTATACGATTCGATGTATTTTCTCAGCAATAATAAAACAAAATTTGGCGCAACATCAAGCAATGTCATAATTGCCTTTCTCAGGTCTTTTTCTTTTATATTGGTCTCTTTTTCAAAAAAGTCATTCATGATACGAATTCGTTCCTTTCCGGTATCAGATACAGAAGCTGCAACAAGCAAACCACTGTCAGTCAATTGGTAGTATGGAACCCCTTGCTCTTGGAGTGCCTTTGGACCGCGCTTTATTGGCAATCTTCCGGCCTCTTTTACCAATTCTAAAGGAAGGAGGATCTCATCTAGATCTCTAAAAATTCCGGAGTAGATGTTCTGCCAAGTGGTACCATTTTGTTCTGCGAGCTTGTGTGCAATAGCAGTACGAGTCTTTCTTGTGGGCAAAGTCTCAGATGCAAGATGAATAATAATTCCACGCTGGCGCATCGCCTCACCGGTAAACTCCTTATTTTTTGTCTTGAATGTTTGAAAAACTGATAGCTTTGGGATCTGCTTTTTTGTTTTAGTCATCTTTGTTCACAAAATGATTCTTGTATGGTAAAATGACTCTCTTTTATAGTCTGATAATCTAAAATATTCATTTTGTGATATTATCATATTTTCCCACGATATAAGAATTTGTGACATGTGATTGCAACAAATTATTTTTCTTCAAATATAATAGACTAATCTGAAAACTCCTTTGTATTTTCTATATT
>JARCRW010000014.1 GCA_029850515.1 Nitrosotalea sp.
CAAATACATCTACACAGGTATCTTTCCATAAATCAATTCATCACACAAAAAATTTCAAATTAGGCTAAAAAACAACAAGTTCATTGGATCTAGTTTTTTCTGACATTCACGCAGACCTGAGCGGTCTTGACCTTATAATCCAGACTGTATCAAGTGATGAGTTTGTACAAAAATATGGCTCTTTTTCAAGAATTATCAATCTAGGTGACTTGCTTGAGCGTGGTGTCCACCCAAAACAAGTCATATCAAAATTACGTTTACTTGAAAAAAACTATCCAATATTTTCCGTGATAGGCAACCATGATGAAGGATTCTTGAGTGGAAAAAAAGTGAGTGCTAGTTCTCTTGAAAGTATGGATGCACATGAAAGGCTTGGTGTTGAAGACCTATCATTTTTCAAGCAGAATAAAGACGGAACATTTGGTAATCAGGAGTTCATTGATGCAAAAAATGGCCTCTTCTGCGTTCACGGGGGACCGTTAGATCCCAAAAAAATAACACCGAGAAATGTCAATAGCGAAGCCTGGTTATATCAAAGAAATTGGCAGCGACTCACCGACGAGGGCTTTGAGTTCTTTAGTTACCATGGATATCATTACAAAGCATCATCCGCTTTTGGAGAGGTGGGAAAGCATGTCCGCAATCATATCATATTGTGCGGACATCAGCACATGGAGGCTGCTCTGGTCCGCCAAGCAGGTAAAATTCGTGAGATTTACTCTAAACTTGAACCAAAAAAAGAAAAAATCTCGGGGCATGTATTAGAAAGCAAAGAAATTGAAATCAATCCAACAAGCGATTATCTAATAAGACTGGGTCTTGGGGGGCCTGCTGGATATTATGGTGTTGGCTCTTCCATGCCACATTTTGCCATAATCCAATACAACCCAAAAAAGGTAATACTATTTACAGTAAATCCTTAAGATATCAGCAGAAGCTTGACATGAGCGGAACTGAGATATTACGAAACGATCATAGACAAATACGCAGACTGGAAAAAATAATTGTCAAATGCCATACCCTATTAAATGAAGGCAACGATGTTCCATTTTCTGATATACAAATAATGGTCTCAATCATGTCAGAATTTTTGGATGCAATACATTACGCAAGAGAAGAAAACCAGTATTTTCCCTGTGTTGCAAGTTATGACTCCTTAAAACAAGAGATCCGAGTATTTATGATCGAACACGAGTTTGGAAGAAGAATAGCATTAAACATTTCAAAGCACCTACAAAGGTGGAAATCAGGAGAAGACCAAAGAGAACCTGTTGCAAGATTTCTCAAGGCATATGCAGTTTACCTTGATGATCATCTGACCAAGGAGGACAAATTCTTTGACACTACAGAAGAACAAGTGCTATCCCAAGATGAGGAAACAATGATGTATGAAGAATTTCAAGCAGTGATTGCAGTTGCTACAAAGCTTGATGAGATGATAAAATCCATAGATTATCTAGAATCTACACCCTGGATGAAGAACTAGTTCTCAAAAACCGATCTTATTCTAGGATAGACAGATACTTTGTTTTGTTCTGATGCGAGTTTTTGTTGCATGTTTTTACATGGAATGCGCAATTATTATATATCATTACCATAGTATGGTGACTATACATACTAACATGAGTAAAATGGTAAATCTTCATGTACATGTAGAGCCTGTAGGCTTTGAAATTAACCAAATTGCGATTCCTGCAAAACAAATGAAATCTGAGAATGTGGTTATTGATGCACGCAGAACCATCAAAGAATCAACTCAAAGATTCATGGAAAAAATTCAAACTTGGTTAAAAAAAGAAAAGATCAAAGTACAAGTTGCACATTCCAATAAATTTGATCTCTTCAAGATTCTAAAGGCATTATGAGAAATTGTACAAAAAGAGGATGGAAATGATATTTTTGTAAACTGCTCTTCTGGATCAAAAATCCAGGCAATTGCATGTATGATGGCGTGCATGATGTTTCAAGAAAAAACAAAACTTATTCCATATTATACAGAACCAGAAGTTGCTCTAGTGTAAAAGGGGAACAACTATCATCATGACTCAAGTCAGTTGTCAAGTTACCATACGAAATTCATATTCTAAAACCTGTTCTAGTAGACCTGAAAATAATACAAGAAAATAATGGAAAAATAACTAAAAAGGAGATGACAAAAATTGCACACGAAAGAAAACTTATCACGGTAAATACAAAAGAGGAAAATTTTCAGCATCTCGATTTGCAAGCCTTGAAAAGATATCATTCAACCACCTTCTAAACGCGTGGAAATTCATTGAAAGGACCTGAAGAACTAGATGGATTAAAACAACTCCCGAAGGACTAGGCGAAGTAGATTTTCTTGGCTAGCCACGTGTAGTAAGTTCTGGCTTTAAAGTCCAGGCAACAGCCATTGCAATAAATGGCACAGAAATCAAGGCCGCAATCTCCAGGTAGGTTTTGAATTGTTCAGATTGTTGGGGACTTGGATTAGACCATATGAAAGGTACAGGTAATGCTGCAGCAAACCAAATGATTGAAAGCATGATGATTACCTTTAGTGCACTCTTCCTCTTTGGGGTCATGATATAACCTTAGAATTAGGTTCTATTAATTTTGTTAGTATAATTATTTAGTGGTGACTCCACCATCTACGGGTAAAATTGCACCTGTAATCCATGAGGAATCCTCTGAAACGAGATAAAGTATTGCTTTTGCAACGTCCTCTGGCATTCCTATTCTCCCAATTGGATGTTCTGCTATTGCCATTGCTCTGTCAGATTCATTTCCAAGATATGGTCTTGTCATATCAGTTTCTACAATTCCTGGACAGACACAATTTACACGTATCTTATATTTGGCATATTCTACTGCCCATGCTTTTGTAAGTAGAACCAGTGCCCCCTTTGAGGCAGTATATGCATCTGCTTCAAAATTTTCAAATGATTTCAGCCCTGCATCTGATGAAACATTGACAATGCAACCACTTGTTTTCATCAAATGAGGTATTGCAGCTTTTGTAAAACGAAACTGCCCAGTTAGATTTACATCTATTATGTCATTCCACTCTTCTTCAGAAATTTCATGCAGAGGTTTTACTTTGGGAAAAATACCTGCATTGTTCACCAGAATGTCAATTTTGCCAAAACTCTCTATAGTATTTTTTACAACATTTTCTACGTCTGTCTTTTTTCTAATGTCCCCTGGTATTGCTATCACATTTTTCATTTCCACTGCAGTCTTTTGAAGACTGGACTTGTTTTTTGATGTGATTATCACATTTGCTCCATGCTGCGCAAGTAACATTGCAGTAGCTTTTCCAATGCCTCTGCTACCTCCTGTAACAATTGCAACCTTGCCGGAAAGTTTCATCCATGTCTGATCACATGTTGCATCAATTTAGTCTGTCTACAATTGAAGCAAAATCCCTTTCAACGAATCTTCAAAAAAACATGTTATACCAATATGGTGATCGTAAATTATGTCTAGGTTTATTGAAATATTTTATTGAAATATTTTAGAAATATGTAAAAATACATATGAAATAATAAATATGATGATGTATTACAATAAATAATGCAGAAAGATGTAAAATCTACTGCTTAAGAGAGCGTGGCTCCGTAGACTCGAATTGTGGATCCCACTTGGGTGGGATAAAAAGAGGTAATCTCTGTCTGTCTACGAATAAGGGCCACGCCATTAAATTCAAACCACTGAAAAGTGAAAACTAGTTTTGACGCAAAAATAATTTTACAAAAATTTAGAGCTTGAGTGATTCCTTCAATCCTTTGTATCTATTTCTAATTGTAACTTCGGTTACCCCCGCCGCTTGGGCAACATCCTTTTGTGTCTTGTTCTCTCCATTCATGACACATGACAAGTATAATGCAGCAGCTGCAAGTCCCATCGGATCCTTTCCAGCCGAGATCTCAATTTCAGCTGCATCTTTTAGAATCTGCAAAGCTCTTCTTTTTGTCTTTTCACTCAAGCCTGCCTTGCTTGCAATTCTTGCAACACATTTTATCGGATCTACAACTGGCATTTTTAGATCTAGTTCTCGTAACAACAATCTATAACATCTTGCAACATCCTTTCGCTTGATGTTGATTCCATTTGCAACATCAGTAAGTGTTCTTGGAGTTTCAGTGTCTCTACATGCTGCGTATAATGCAGCAGCTACAAGTCCTGGAATTGATCTGCCTCTAACAAGACCTTTGTCAAGTGCTTTTCTGTAAATGTAAGCTGTCTTTTCAATCACTGCATCAGATAATGCAAGTTTATCTTTTAGTCTATCAAGTTCACTGAAAGCCTGTCTAAAGTTTCTATCTACTGGTTCATGAACCTGACTCCTACTATCCCAAGTTCTTAGTCTTTCTATAGTGCTCTTCATGGATGCAGAAAGTGGTTTTCCTGATGCATCCTTGTCAGCAGGGCCAATTATTGTTGCAAGTCCCATATCGTGCATTGCAAGTGAAGTGGGAGTTCCAGTTCTACTTCGGTCCTCATGTTCTTCTTTAGAAAATGATCTCCATTCTGGACCGGATTCTTCTACACGTTCTGTAAGTACAAAACCACAACCTCCACAAAACATCTCTCCTGTAGTATTATCAGTTACCATTGGACCTTTTCCACAACGAGGACAACGTCCGCCAGAACCAAAGGATTCACGAGCCATATAATATCTTATAAGAATTTCGATTAACATAAATAAAAAGGTTTAACTATGAGTACTTGATCTACTAATTAGTTATTTTATCAGCATAATATATAAAAATTATAAATTATCCTTAATTAATATAAAAATATTCGAATTCACGTATTGTAATTTCTTACATTGATCTATTTTTTTCTAGCTGATGATCAT
>JARCRW010000015.1 GCA_029850515.1 Nitrosotalea sp.
ATTGTAGATTGATAATCACCGAACATAAAATAATCTTAATTCTAATATTAAACGCCATAATAATTCCGCTAGTCTATTTATGGAAGCACGGTACTTTATTACATTGGTGGCAGAGGTTGAGAAGATGAGCGTAAGAAATAAAATAATCTTAATTCTAATATTAAACGCCATAATAATTCCGCTAGTCTATTTATGGAAGCATGGTGCTTTATGATATGACACAAGAACAACTACAAGAATTTAAACCAAAGTTGGTCTTAGTGGTATAATGACAACAAATTCAGACCTGAATCCTAATTTTTTAGTCGTTTTGCTTCTCCTACATGATATCCAATTACAAAATAACATCCTGTTACCGCAATACATCCAGCAAGTAAGAAATCAAATATGATTTCATCAATTAATACCATTAAAACCGCCTCATATCCCCATTTTTTCTATAGTTGAGATCGTATGTAATACTGAGCCTCAACTGAGATGTTTTTATTGGGTCTCGACAAGTTAGCAGAACCGAGAATAGTATTGGCCTCCTTGTTTTGCACTTCCTATTACTGACTAGAATCAAGTCCGCTACCAACTATTCCGTTTGAGAACTGGTACAAGTCATCTGGTGTGCATGTAGAGATTGTATTTTGGTCTTGTTTGTCAAAGCAATTCCTAGCATATCTGCTGGAGTCTTTTTTAGTCAAGTTACCGTATGTGTACATGACAAAACTACGAGTATATCTTATAGATTAATATTCTAAAATAGAAAAACAAACTCATGTTTCCAGAACATTGCTCTGTTAGAAAAAAAGGACGAGATTGTCCAATGCCACCAGAATTTGTGATTTCTGTAAAATCCGGTGATGGGGAATATATGGTTGGAGTAACATGTGATATACACAAAGTTACATTTACCGAAAAATTAGAGTCGTTGCAAAGGGAAGGCAAAGTACCGCAAGGAACAATTAGTTTTACTGGTTTAAAACCGGTGGGTACGAGTTGTATCAAAGTGAACCCTGACGACTTGATTGAGCTCTGATCTGTAAACTATATGATGATTATATCATATTTTGACTTGGTAGGTTGGTTTTCTACCTGAGAGTCCAAGTATCAAGTTCTTGATTGCAATTTCGGCCATTTTTTTTCTTGTTTCTGCGGTTGCACTTCCACTATGAGGCATCAATATGACATTATCCATCTTTGTAAGGGGATTTTTAGAATCAATTGGTTCCTTTTGAAATACATCAAGACCAGCTCCTGCAATTATTCTTCTTTTTAATGCAGTGACAAGATCTTTTTCATTTATTATTTTACCGCGCGATGTATTGATCAAAAATGCAGTCTTTTTCATTTTATTAAATAATTTTAAATTCACAATTTCATGTGTATGTGTGGTATGAGGTGTATGTATGCTAATGACATCACTGGTTCTAAACATATTATCTAATGATACATATCTCACTCCCAATTCTTTTTCTTCTTTTTTTGACAATCTGGTTCTGTTATGATATGTTATATTCATCTCAAACCCAGAAGCTCTTTTTGCTACTGCCTTGCCTATTCTTCCCATTCCAAATATGCCCAAAGTTTTCTTGTATAAATCGATTCCAAGAAACTCGTATGGACCAAATATTACGCCCCATTTGTTGTCTCGAATAAGTTTGTCCCCTTCTGATATTCTTCTAAAAAGAGATAGCATCAAGGCCATGGTAAGATCTGCGGTGGCTCTGGTCAATACCTCTGGGGTATATCCTATAACTATGCCTCTTCTTGAAGCAGTCTTGATATCGATGTGGTCATAACCCACACTATATGTGGAAATTGCTTTGAGCTTGGTTCCTGAATTGATCACATCAGAGTCTATCGAGTCATAAGGATAACAAATTAGGCCATCCTTGTCCCTGATTTTTGATATTAGCAGTTTTTTTGGAATTGGGATGCTCCCTGTGTGGATTTCTACATCATACTTTCTTTTGAGTTCCTTTATGGCAAAATCATGAAGTTTTCGTGTAAGTAGAATCTTCAACTATTTTGTTATGGTACATGGCAATTTTAAGCGTATTTTATGGTAAAAAATTAGACTATACCCAGTAAGATTCAACGCAGAATTGACATCATTTTGTTACAACAACTCATTTATAATTAATCCTGATAATCAATATTCAGTTGAAACACAAAGAAGAATTTGCTATTTGTGTGCAATGTAGAAATCCTATAGAAAAATGTGTATGTGTATGTCCGTTTTGCGGAGAACGTGACAAATGTGAATGTGCTTTATTTGACGCAGCTACAGGCGGATAAATTTTCATATTGGGATTTGTGGGGTACTATCAAGTGATGGGATCTATACCTCGTCAATTAGACGGCACCGATTTATAGCATTATTAATATTTGATGAGCGTTTAGATCCAACATGTCTTCTATTGATCTAACCTGGGTTATTGGCGGTCCTCAAGGTGGTGGTGTCGAAACTGCTGCAAACATCTTTGCTGGTGCATGTGCTGGTTGCGGCCTCAAAGTATTTGGGAAAAGAGAATATTATTCCAATATAAAAGGCGAGCATAGCTACTTTGGAGTCAGAGTTTCTGACAAAATAATCAGATCAAATGTGAGCGGAATTACAATGCTTGTAGGTTTTGATGCTGAGACGCTATTCAGGCATGCAGATGAAGTATTTGATGATGGTGCTATAGTGTACGAATCTAACTTGGTTGCGATGCAAATTGATGAGGTTCCTACTCTTGATGCGCAATTCAAGGCACGCCTAAAAAAACACCTTGCATCTAAAAACAAACCATTTACAATTCAGGGATTGCTTGACGAGTCCAAGGAAAGGGGAATCACTCTATATCCCGTATCGTTCAAAGAAATATTGGCTAATCTATCTGATGAAACCAAAAACCCAAAGATACGCGGCATGTTTCGTATGCAGAATGTTCTTGCTGTCTCTGTATCAATTGGACTGTTGGGACTACCACCCGAAACATTATTGAAATCAGTAGGATCTATATTTTCAAGAAAAGCCGATATTGCAGAGATGAATAAAATTGCGGCAAACTATGCTTATAATCTTGCTACTGTAAAATACTCTAAATTCAGGTATCAGTTATCACAAATTCCAAAAGAGGATCATACTATGCTGGTTCAAGGTTTCCAATCCACAAGTCTTGGAAAAATAGCATGTGGTTGTAGATTCCAATCGTATTATCCAATCACACCTGCATCAGATGAAAGTGTATTTTTGGAATCAAATGAAATCTTTGAGGTAGAAAACAATCGACCTGGATCTACGTTAGTTGTACAAACTGAAGATGAGATATCTGCAATTGGCATGGTTATTGGTTCTGCCCTGACTGGGACTAGATCTTCGACAAGTACCTCTGGACCTGGCTTTTCTCTTATGGCAGAAGCTCTTGGCTGGGCTGGGATAAATGAAGTTCCAATAGTTGTAACTTTATACCAACGGAGTGGTCCTTCAACAGGTCTTCCTACACGACATGGACAAGATGATCTACAATTTGCAATACATGCTGGACATGGTGACTTTCCGAGAATTGTCTATGCCTCAGGGGATACTGAAGAGGGATTTTATGATACTGCAAAATGTTTCAACTTTGCCGATGTTTATCAAATTCCAGTAATTCACATGATGGACAAATTTATTGCAAGCACGGTTTCAACCGTGAAGAGATTTGATTCTACAAAAATAACAATAGAACGTGGAAAACTATTGGAAAAAATTGGAGAATCTGGATATAAACGATTTACGCCGTCTCCGGATGGGATATCTCCAAGATCAAGACTAGGGCTTGAAAATGGAATATTCTGGAATACTGGAGACGAGAGTGATGAAGCCGGACATATATCAGAAGATCCTGAAAATCGCATCTACAAGATGGATAAACGTGCTCATAAACTCGAGGTTGCATTAGAGAAAATACCTAAAGAAGATCAGGCTACAAATTATGGCATATCGGATTTCTGCATTCTCAGCTGGGGGTCTACAAAGGGTCCAATCTTAGATGCTATTGATATGCTTAAAAAAGAAGGGCTTAAGGTTGGCTTTATTCAGATTAAAATGTTACATCCATTTCCGGCCCAGTATATTCAATCCTTGCTTTCTGGAGTCAAGACAATAATTGATATCGAAGCAAATCAATCCGGACAAATGGGTTCTTTGCTTAATGAATATTTGGACAGAAAAGTTGACTATTACATATTAAAATACACCGGAAGACCGATTACTTGTAATGAAGTTTTTGATTCTATCAAAAAAATTATTGACAACAAGGCAGAGAAAAAACAGGTGTTAACATATGGTGTCTAATGTAGCTGATTACAAAACTGACGTCCACAATGACTGGTGTCCGGGTTGTGGGGATTTTGGGATAGTAAGTGCAATTCAAATGGCTCTTGCAGAAATGGAAATCCCAAGACACAAAGCTGCGGTATTTTCTGGTGTAGGATGTTCCGGCAAGACATCTCACTATCTTAACACATACGGTATCCATACTTTGCATGGCAGAGTATTACCATTTTCACAAGGAGCAAAGCTTGCAAATCCTGAGATGACAGTAGTTGCAGTAGGCGGAGATGGAGACGGGCTGGGAATTGGTGCAGGACATTTTGTTGCAGCTGGTAGAAGAAATGTGGATATGACATACATTATATTCAACAACGGAGTTTATGGTCTGACCAAGGGACAGGCATCACCTACACTCAAACTAGGATTGAAGACAAAGTCTCTCCCAGAACCAAATGTCAACCAGTCAGTAAATCCGATCGCACTGGCAATTGCAAGTGGATATACATTTGTTGCAAGGGGATATGCATATGATGTTAGACAACTCAAGGATCTAATAGTTGCAGCAGTAAAACATAGGGGCCTCTCATTTCTTGATGTGTTACAACCATGTCCAACTTACAATGATATCAATACTAGGGATTGGTTTTCAGGAATGGATAACATTGATGAGATGACCAACAAGCCTAGACCGAGAATCTATAAACTTGAAGACACTGGATATGACGCGTTTGTTCATATTGATTCACCTGACGAAGAAAATGAAAAACTAACTCAGGCTTTGATAAAATCAAATGAATGGGATTCGAAAATTCCTACTGGTATATTCTACAAAAATGAAATAATTGCACCATATGATGAACGAATGTCCGCAAGGATTCCCAACTATCTTGAAAATCCTCCTGCATACCAAGAGATTTCATATGCAGGCAAGTCACTGACTGATATATCTAAAATGCTGGATGCACTAGAAATATAGTTTTTGCTAGCCATTCAAACCTAATTTGTTAGATTTTTTGTTTCTAATAATGATATAAGTTATTAGCATGTTCTAAAAAAGAATAGTTCTAGTTTGAATCTGGAAGAAGTAAACAAGATATTTCGAAAATCTATCATCGATGGATATTTCGAACCAAACCTTGTAAAACTAGATTTTAAAAAATCGAATATAAAACATCCTACAATTAGAGATGATGGATTGATGCAGACAAATATCTTGCATCTTTTTTTTGACATTGATACGGGTTCTGATTATCCTGATGGCGATGAATGGTTTATGGCAGAATTTCTTTTTCCTTATAGTATAAAAATTCCTGATAGCCTGAAGGGCCCTGATTACTTTAGCACACTATCTGTTGGAGAGGGAAAGAACTTTTGGAGACATAGGGAGCTCATCCGATACAAGTATGGCAAATCCAAAAAATTGGAAGAATCTATAGATTTTATTGAAAAAAAATATCGTGAATTGCAATCTATGCTAGAACCTCTAGAAAAAGAAATCAAGTAATTTTCCATTCATTTTCTGCAAAGTGATATGTTTGGTCTTCTGAATTGGCATTAATGTTCCATTTCCCAGTTATGTCATCAAATTGATATGAAACTTGGGTGATCACTTTTGGAATTTTGTTTGGATCTAGATGATATGGCAATAGCTCCAACACAAAATCTATCTTGTCTACTGCAGTATCAAATGAATGTCTATCATCAAGATCTATCACAAATACAATGTTTGGATTTGCACTGAATCTAATGTAGACACGTAAACTTTTTCCTCCTCCTCTTCGCCGCTTCATCTCTTTTATAATGCCCTTCATCTTGTCCCATCGTGCGGCTCCAAATTGTTTGAAAAAAATCTCATTGAACGCTAGTGGGTATGTAACATCAATCATAGTTGTAAAATCTTCTTCTTGTTCTGCATTGGGATATTCTTGTACGTTGAATAAATTATGTAATAGACTATAGAGAACCTCCAACTCCCATGGGGAGATACCATAAAATTTTAAGGAAAGTGGAAGTTTTGGTGCACTCATTTACAGATGATGACGAAAATTTCTAATTAAAGGTTCACTACTAGTAAATAATTTTCTAATAGTGGTTTGTTAGTTTTGGGGTTCAGACTTGTGAGAGTCTGAATCTTATAGGTTCAGACCTGTGATAATGCAAGTCTAGGCTAAGAAAATGCTGAATCAATTGGGATCTATATTAAATACTGTAAAAATAATACTAGCATAATGACTAATAATAATTCTAGTAATCTTAAACTTGTTATGATACCTATTGGCATATTTGTTGTTCTAATGTTATTTCCATCGTCGTTGATGGTAGCACATGCAGATTCAGATACTCGTGGAGATGATGATTCTAATCTTCATGTTCACACAGGCTCTGTTATACACGTGCCTTCAAATTATTCTTCGATACAGGCAGCTGTTAATGCAGCACATGCTGGTGATACCATCCAGATATCATCTGGTACTTATACAGAACAGATCTTAATTTCAAAATCATTGCAGATTAGAGGTGATGGTGATGGAACCACAATCATACAAGCACCATCTTCACTTGCAAATGATGTTTTTGGTGCAGCCAATGTTGTGGATGTAACAAATGGATCTACAACCAAGATCTCAGAATTGACAGTCTCTGGTCCTGGCTCTACAGCATGTAACAGCATAACTGCTGGAATTTTTGTTTCAGAGGGTTCGACTCTTAAGATAAGCAAGTCCACCATTACCAATATTCATGATACTCCAGCAGGAGGTTGCCAAAATGGCGTTGGCATATTTGTAGGACGTAACGCCTATGGTACTACAGGTCATGCTGAGATAAGTGATGTCAAGGTGACAAAATACCAAAAGGGGGGAATCGTTGTAGATGGAGTGGGTTCCTCTGCTGTGATTAAAGATAATCAAGTAGTTTGGGGATTGTCGCCTCTGAATATAGCATCTAATGGAATACAAGTAAGTAGAGGAGCAGTTGCTACAGTGTCAGACAATAAAATATCTGGAAACATTTGTTCAGCTCCAAGCTGTGGCTCAGACTTGATAAATGATTACCAATCTACTGGCATACTTGTGTATCAATCGGGTACAAAGACTGTTGTAAATGACAATCGTATTTCGCAGAATGATATAGGCATCCTAGTTTATCAGGGTTCTAACTCTGTTCAAGTCAAAGACAATGATGTATCCAGTAATCGTTTTGCAGGAATCGCTCTAGCTGACGGCAATTATAAAATTTCTGATAATAAGATATCAGGATTTGGAAATGTAGGAATTGCGATCATATCTGATCTTTCTAATACTACTGCAACACTGGTAGACAATAAAATACATGATGTTACAACGCCAATTGGAACTTTTGCAACTGGTTCGTTGACATCCACTTATACGGTCAAATAAACACAAACCTCTGTTTTTAATAGCCAAATCATGATTGTAAACCGTCCAGTCTGTCTAGATTGTGTTTTCTAATGGGATGAAATCTACAAAAAGAGCTTTTAATTAGAAAAATTTTTGACCAAATGAAGGTCACTACTGGAATATTCTTTGGTTAGTTCCTCATACAAATATGGATATCAGGATGAATTGAAATACTTTAATGCATCTTGGATGGTGCTTATCTCAATTACTTTCATTCCATATTTACTTTCCATTGCGGGAGAAAGTGGTTTTTCTTCTGTAGTGCACGTTTGATACATGACAGGACCCTCGTTTGTCTGATTGCATGTTTGAACCGGCATTACACCTTGTCCTTGCGGGACTAGAAAGATCTTTGCACCAAACTGTCCTGCAGCATCAGCTTTTTCTGTTGCAGCACCAATTGGTCCTATCGTTCCATCTGCTTGGATGGTTCCTGTCATCAATACTTGGCTGTTTATGGATTTGCCAAGTATGTCTGAGATGAGAAGAACTGTCATGGCACCCCCTGCACTGCCCCCATCCACCGCCTGTAAGTTTTGATTATTTCCAGTACTGATTGAAAAAATAACATCTTTCTTGGCTAGATCAATTCCGGTAATGTTGTGAGCTACTGTTACTGCTGTCTTTGCAGAGGTCTGAAAATCCACTCCTGTTGGAATGGCGGTATTTACCAAAACAAGTCCTGTGCCATCTCTAACATCTACTGTAATTTTGAGTACTGCTCCCCGGTATGTCGTAGTCTCAAAAAAGCCATCACTTTGAATCACTGGGCTTACTGCAACCGCAGATATTGTTGCATTATTCTCCTCGTTTGATGAATGATCACCAAGATTTCTTACTTGTTGAACTAGTAAATTGTATTTTGTTTCAAGAGTATCATATCTAATCTGTAAATCGCTTAGTTTTACAGAAAGTTGATTGCTTGAAACTCCTGACATGTTATCGACAGAGTTTGATTGGGTGTACCGACTAGAAACTTGAAGAATGTTGTTGTCGATCAAGTATTGCATGGTCTGCAAGAAATCTGAATCGGTAGTTTGACCTTGTGACCACCACTTTACAGTGTTTTTTACCCAGCTTGGAATTGCGGGTTCTTGCGCAGAGGCTTGTAGGGAATACCAAATGGTGGGCATTCCAATCAAAATCATACATGATATTATGATTACACTTGGTTTTATAGAACGCATAGTTTTAGTTTCACCGCAATGATAGAAAAATAGAAATTTAAATTTTATGCAACAAAATTACGCAAGCCATATATCCAGTTTTTAAAATTTGAAAACAAAGCGATTGTTACTTTCGGAACAATCTGTAGATGATATGATGATAATCTTGGAT
>JARCRW010000016.1 GCA_029850515.1 Nitrosotalea sp.
GAACTATTGATTAAAAACTACTAGAGTCATAAAACATAGAATTTCAATAAGATAAAATCAAAGATACTTTTAGTCCTGATTGTCTTGAATTCAGGAAAGAAAGGGCAAATCTTGCAAATGGCCAAAAATGTGAGCGTTGAACTCTTGGAGGAAACAAGGTCATTGTATGACATTCTGGAAACCTGTAAGGATGCCTGCAAAACGATCGGAATATCTGATGAAAATACGTGGCTAGATCTTGAGATTAATGGCTATCTGGTAAGATACAAAACGAGAGATGAACTCTATCAAAACCTTCCATCATACAGAAAGACTACTTGGAAGTTTTATGATCTCTATGGAAATTCAATCAATCTGCCCCCTGATATGATGGACATATTTGGCAAGTCCACTGTATATCATTCGGTAAAGGAGTTAGAAAGTCAAGATCAGATAATTGTTGAAAGCAAGTTTCTAGATGGATTCAACAAGTTCATCACAGAACATGGCATGGATCAAGTATCAAAAAGCTTGAGAATCCATGAAGCAAGAATCTCAAAGGATGAAATCAAACACGTTCTTGAAGGAATAAAGAAAAAAATCCAAGAGTTACTTGATATGATAATTTCCTTGTTGGAAATAGAGTGAAAAACATCCAGTCTTGATTTGTATTGAAAAACCTCTTTGGCGGATGAAAAGTTAATCTGCTAGTTTCACAATATATTCTCATTAAAAATAGTACATCCATAATCAATTGCGGTTCGTTCCTTTTGGTTCATAGTATAATCTGTTCAAAGAATCATCTTGTAGAATTGCTGGAGGAAATCTTAGAACATGACTAGTTTTGGCCCCATTGGGGGATTGATGATAGGCATTCTTGGGCTTGCAATTACCGCCTATGGATTGGATGTGCATGGGTCTTATTCAAGTCAGGCATTCTCACTTGGGGTTGTATGCATGGCATCTGGGGGCATCATTATGTGGATGAGTAACAGAAAACAACGCAACCAGATTCTGACACAATATGAAACAGAGTCACAAAAAATAGGTTCGGATGTAGACCCAATAAAATACAGGAATCTCTATGAAGGCTCACCTGTCTTACAAAGGACGGTAAATACCGACGGAATAATACTGGAATGCAATCAGGCATATGTCAAAAACTTTGGATATTCAAAATATGATGTTCTTGGCAAGTCGCTCTTTGATCACACTGCGGAAAAAAGCATGGAAGACATGCAAAAAACCTTTGAAATCTGGAAAAAATCAGGCAGGGTGGAAAATATTGAGATATGGTTCAAAAGAAAAGATGGATCGATTTTCCCTGGGTTGATTAGTGCCAATAATATCTATGACGACAAGGGTAAGCTAATAGGAAGTAACACCGCAATAAGAGACATATCTGAAATCTATCAAGCTCATAGAGTCTTGGGAGAGCATGAGAGACAAAAAATCCAACTTGAGGAACTACAAAAAATTGATACAACAAAGGAAGAATTCTACATGATGGTTGCAAAAGAGTGTCAGATTCCTATAGCGCCTATCCGAAAATATTCTAAAATTCTATGTGATGTTTACATTGGAAGCCTTAACGAAAAGCAGTCTGAGGCAGTAACTGAAATATATGACAATGCGGTAAGGCTCGAACAATTGATGCATGACATCATTGACGTACAAAAACTCAATAGCAATACGATGGAATTCAAGAAGGAAAAATTTGCTGTTGATGATTTCATGAACGAGGTGGTAAAATCATGTATGCCAATGATGGGAGACAAAAAGATCGAATTTGTAAATTCTACCGGTACAAAAAAATCCATAACAAGCGACAAAACTAGATTAAATGAGATTTTTTACAATTTGATACAAAATGCTGTTGATTTTGTGCCTACAACTGGGGGAAGAATTGAGATTAAAGCCAAGGAAGAGGGAGATTTTATTCTGTTTTATGTAAAAGATAACGGGTCTGGAATATTGGAAAAAAGAAAAGACCAAGTCTTTAAAAAATTCTATCAAGTAGATATTTCGTTTAAGAGAAAGTATGGGGGAAGTGGATTTGGATTGGTGATATGCAAAGGGATTGTTGAAAATCTGGGTGGAAAGATTTGGTTTGAAAGCAGAGAAGGAGAAGGTACTGTATTTTATTTCTCTATTCCTAAATAGCATATCTTGAAAAACATTAAGCTTCGAACGGGATTCGATCCCGCGACCTTTACCTTACCAAGGTAACGCTCTACCAGGCTGAGCTATCGAAGCATGACAAGCTCGCTCTACTGAATCCTTATTAATCTTACTTGGGTCCCGGAAATTTTTTTCATAAAACGTTTAATTTCTCCAACATATCGCTAATAAAACGCAGGAGTCGCCGAGCCTGGCCAAAGAAGGTTTAATGGCCTTTGGACGCGCGGGACTTAAGATCATACAAATGGGTGATCCCGTCTCTTAGGGGTTCGTGGGTTCAAATCCCACCTCCTGCACCTTTTACCTTTGGTGCTTTATTCCTCTAGCATTTAGAATTTCATAAATTTCTGGAAGAGAAAATACAAATCCAACATGAACACAATTTTTCTCTTCACATAACAAACAATAAAGTTCATTATTCTGAACAGCTACCTCTGCTATTCTGTTCTTGATGTTATCTTTTACAACAACTCTGTCGTCATCAACAGATATTTTTTCAAGTTTTGGGGCATATCTTGCAAAGGTATCATCTTTTTGCATAAGATCTTCCATCATGTATGTTATGTATCCTGCAAAACTGTTGACACCCTTCATTGCAAGTTCGTGTTTGCTTTTCTTGTAAGTATCGTGGAATCTATTGTATACCTCCTCTGAAATTGTTATTGATTTGAAACCTGCTTTTGGCATATTACTTACCTATACCGTACTTTAAAGTACAGATATTTAACACTTTTGGATGTAAACATGCGACCAAATGTTAACTTCATGTCAACTTATCAAATGAATCCAAAAATCAACACAAATGTTTCAAAACAATGTATATGATGTATTGAAAACTTGAAAAGATTTTTGATCTTTCAATTTGTTCAAATTCTGAACTGTGAGATCTGAAAAAATACTGATCAATCTTTTAAGTATTTAGTATCAATTCTGCGTTTTTCTTATTTACTTTTTTAGCTATTGTATTGATAGTGCGCTAGTAGTATATCACATAC
>JARCRW010000017.1 GCA_029850515.1 Nitrosotalea sp.
ATAGTTGGATACCATGCATTTACGATCTTCTTGGTATGAAGATCAATCTCAACTCGTGCATTCCAACCTGTATCACATGAGTATGGAGTTTTAGCATCAGGGGGGAGATGAAACATGACAAATACGTATTTCCAATCAGTACCAGTTTTATTGGATATTCCACTAAAACCCATGGTAGAGAACTTCCATTGGTTTGACCACGCCTGTATTCCAGTGATGTTTAATGCATCATCTACCAATTTCTGTTTTTCATCATCAGACATGACAAGTCCATTTGGAGGATGTATTTTGTCAATCCTTGACTTGGTGTTAAGAAATGGAGGTAGAAGTATAATAGCTGTCATTGCACATATTCCTACTCCAATAATTATTGCAAGGTGTAGAGTTTTCAAAATATACTATTTCTCGATCTTCAAACTTTAAAAAACTGGTGTAGATTCTCGCAGTAAGATTGTTCTAACCGAAGCAAAACCTTTGTCAGTATTTTCCCACATTTTGCCAAAAGTTTAATATAAAACACTTAGACCTTCGAATTTCGTCATGATACACAAAAAAACACAGATCTCATCATTGCGATCTGCAAATAAAGAGGAGAGATCCTTTTGAATCCAGTAACAAAAATTTTTGAAGAAACATTTGCAACAGATCATAAGGTAATCACCGAAGATCTATCCAAAGCAGTATTGAAAAAATACGGAATTAAAGTTCCAGGCTATGCACTTGTAACCAATACAAAAGATGCTGTAAAAGCCGCGAAGAAATTAGGTTTTCCACTAGTTATGAAAGTAGTCTCACCACAGATACTTCACAAGAGTGATGTAGGAGGAGTAAAGGTCGGACTGCAAAACGAGAAAGAAGTAAAGAAGGCATTTCTTGAAATGTACCCAAGACTCTCAAAGAAGAAAGGAGTTCATGTGAAAGGAATTTTGCTTGAGAAGATGGTTCCACAAGGAGTTGAACTTATCATAGGGCTCCAGAACGACCCACAGTTTGGCCCAGTAATTATGGTAGGACTAGGCGGCGTACTAACTGAAATATTCAAGGATGTTGCATTCAGAATGTTACCAATCACGGCAGAGGACGCAAAATCAATGCTTTTAGAATTAAAGGGCTCAAAGATCCTTCAAGGGTACAGAGGTAGCAAATCAATTGATTTGAATATGCTCTCAAAAGCAATTGTACAAATCAGCAAGGTTGGTGTAGACAATGCAAAATACTTTGACAGTGTAGATTTCAATCCAATCGTAGTTTATCCAAAGTCATACTACGTAGTTGATGCAAAAATAATCTTAAGAAAAGAGATCAAAAATGATGCAATCTCAACAGCAAAGCCAAACATCGAATTCATGGAGACATTTTTTACTCCACAATCAGTTGCATTGGTTGGTGCATCTGCAACTCTTGGAAAAGTAGGAAACTCGGTTCTTGACAGCATTGCAAAACATGACTACAAGGGCAAAGTATATCCCATCAATCCAAAGGCAGAAGAAATTTTGGGACTAAAATGCTATCCATCACTTGAAGCAATACCAGACAAAGTTGACTTGGTCGTAGTATGTGTTGACTTGTCCATCACGCCTCCTGTCCTTGAAGCATGTGCCAAGAAAGGAATCCACAACATGGTAATCGTATCAGGAGGTGGAAAAGAACTTGGTGGTGAGAGAGCAGACTTTGAATCTCAAATCAAGAGTCTTTCAGAACAGCACAAGATTAGAATAATTGGTCCAAATTGCATCGGTATGTTCAATGCAGCCAATAGACTAGACTGCGCATTCCAAGGTCAGGAAAGAATGGTTCGTGCAAAACTTGGACCAGTCGCATTGCTATCACAGAGCGGTACAATGGGAATTAGTTTCCTTGAAACGGCAGACTCGTTTGGGCTATCAAAGATGGTAAGCTATGGTAACAGATCAGATGTAGACGAGGCAGATATGATTTGGTACTTGGCAAATGATCCTCAGACCAAGGTAATTGCATTATATGTTGAAGGTTTTGGTGATGGTAGAAAATTCATCGAGACTGCAAAACACGTGATGAAAGAAATGCACAAGCCAATCATAATTTGGAAGAGCGGAAGAACTACACTTGGAGCAAAACAAGCAGCATCACATACAGGTTCACTTGGAGGCTCTAACGCAATAATCCAAGGAGCATTCAAACAAGCAGGAATAATTTCGGTAGAAAGTTATCAAGAACTTGCTTCAGTTACAAAAGCACTAGCATGGCAACCAGCAGCTAACGGTCCAAGAGTCGCACTAGTCAGCAATGGTGCAGGTCCAATGATTGGTGCAATAGACCAATTTGAAAAATATGGACTAGAGCTTGGTAAAGTAACAGAAGCAACACTCAAGGAAATGAAAGATCATTATCCTCCAACATATGTAATTGGAAATGGAAATCCTGCAGATGTCACAGGAGGAGCAAACGCTGATGACTATAGATATTCCATACAAAAATTCATGGACGATCCAAATATCGACATTGTAATGCCATGGTTTGTCTTCCAAGATGATCCACTTGAAGAAACAATAATTGATTACTTGGGAGAATTCTCAAAACAAGGTAAAAAGCCATTACTTGTAGGTGGAAACGGTGGTCCATACACAGCCAAAGTCTCAGGATTAATTGAAAAACACAATGTCCCAGTGTATGACGATATCCGAAACTGGGTTGCAGCAGCATCAGCCCTGCACCAGTGGGGAAGGATCAAACCCAACAAGGTTTAATTTCCACATAGTTCGGAGTTTGTTCATGTCTCTAGTTAACGTCTCAAAATCAGAAGGAATTTGCACAATCAAGATAAACAGACCGGACAAGCTTAATGCCATGAATATGGATGTTGCAAATGACATCATCAAGGAATTCAAAGAAATTGAAAAGGATGACTCTGTAAAGGTTGTAATCATCACAGGAGAGGGAGACAAGGCATTTTCTGCAGGTGCAGACATTGCATACATGTCAACAATCACACCAATAGAGTCAGAAACTTATGCAAAACTCGGCCATCTGTTGACATATACCGTAGAAAATTGCAGCAAGCCAACAATTGCAGCAATTAATGGATTTGCACTTGGTGGTGGATGCGAGCTTGCACTTGCATGTGACATCAGAGTAGCTGCAGATACTGCAAAGATGGGACAGCCAGAAGTAACAATAGGTGTATGCCCTGGCTGGGGAGGAACCCAGAGGTTACAAAGAACGGTTGGAATTTCTCAAGCAAAAGATTTGATCTTTACTGGAAGAATTGTAAAGTCAGATGAGGCAAAAGAGATGGGCCTAGTAAACAAAGTAGTAGAACTTTCAAAATTAATGGAAGAGACTAACAATATCGCAAAGATGATTGCTCAGAATTCTGCAATGGCAGTGAGAATGTCAAAGATTGCAATAAACAAGGGAAGAAATTCAGACATTGACACAGGTCTTGCTCTTGAATTATACACGTGGGGCTTGTGCTTTACTCATCCTGACAGAGCAGAAAGAATGACTGCTTTCGTAAACAAGTCAAAAAAATAAGCTACGCCTAATCTGTGATTCCTATTATGTCAGGTATGAAAAGATTATTATAATTTAAAGGACGAATTAGGTTCATGAGTAATACACAGACCACAAAACTGGTCACAATTACACCAAAAGCCGCAGAAAAGGTAATTGCTTTCATGGCAGAAGAAGCCGAAAAGCCACAATTTCTGCGAGTCTACGTACAAGGTGGAGGATGTTCAGGATTATCCTATGGAATGGGATTTGAAAAGGCATCTGAAGAAGACGATCTTGTAATCGAAGAAAATGGTGTCAAGATGGTAATTGACAGTTATAGTGTCGACTACCTCAAGGGTGCAAATATCGACTACATTGAGAGCCTAATGGGTGCTGGATTTAAGATCAACAATCCAAATGTAACCAAGTCTTGCTCTTGTGGAAGTTCATTTAGCACATCCTAGATCCGAAATTTTTTTAATTTTTATTTTCTAGATACCAGTGTAAACTAGATCAACGTGCAATTTAGAAAAGAAGCATTATTGAATTTTAGATGACCATCAGGGTCATAGTAGTCAAGACATGCGGAATTTTTCTTACTTCCTTTGTTATTATTTTCTCAAGAGTCATGGAATCAGATGCCTCTACTTTTATTATGATATCATACAGCCCCAAAGTTCCTGTAACTTCTGATATGCCTTTGGTTTCCATAAGTTTTCTGATCACTGGACTTTCTTTTCCAGTTTCACAATGTATTGCCACAAATGCCTTGCTCATAAAACATTATCACAATATCAAGTATTAGGTATTTCTATGGCCAGAGGCCTCGTGCTTCAAATGCTTCTAGCACTCTGCCAACTGCAAGCACCATGCTTGCCTTTCTCATGTCTACACCGTGTTTCTTTGAAAGAGCATATGTATCGTTGAAACCACGTACAATATGGTGTTCCATTTTACTTGCAACCTCATCAAATGTCCAATAGTATCTTTGTAAGTTTTGCACCCATTCTAGATATGATATACACACACCACCAGAGTTTGCCAAGATATCTGGAATAACCATGATTTTCTTTTTGAATAAAATATCATCTGCTTCAGGAGTTGTAGGGCCATTTGCGGCTTCTGCGAGTATTTTACATTTAACGTTTCTTGCAATTTGAGGAGTGATCTGATTCTCAAGTGCTGCAGGTACAAGAACATCGCAGGGAGTAGTAAGTAGTTCTTCTGTCGATACTTTTTTGCTTCCAGGATAACCAACAACGCTTCCATGTGCAGTCTTGTATTCAAGTACCTTCTTGGAGTCAAGTCCTTTTGGATTAATTATAGAACCTTTAGAGTCACTTACTCCGATAATTTTTGCACCCATCTTTTCAATATATTCTGCTGCAAAGGTTCCAGCATTACCATAACCCTGAATGACAACTTTTGCTCCCTTGAGATTGAGCCCAATCTTCTTTGCACCCTCTCGTATACAATAAGCAACACCAAGACCAGTAGCTACATTTCTTGCAAGAGAACCTCCAGCTGAAATTGGTTTTCCGGTTATAACAGCTGGTTCCGTCTGTCCATGCATTACACTATAAACGTCCATTATCTGGGCCATTTCTTTTCCAGTCGTATACACGTCAGGAGCTGGTACATCTTTTCCAGGTCCGATAATTTCAGATATGGCATATGCATATCTTCTTGTCATTCTCTCTTTTTCTCCAGCCGAAAGCCTTTTTGGATCACAGATAATTCCTCCCTTTCCTCCTCCAAATGGAACATCAACAATAGCACACTTCCAAGTCATCCACATGGATAACGCCTTTACCTCTTCGATTGTAACATCGGGGTGATATCGTATTCCTCCCTTGTGCGGACCCCTAAAGTCATTATGTTGTGATCTATATCCTGTGAATATCTTGATTCTGCCATCATCCATCTTGACAGGCAGAGAAACTATTAGAATTTTTTTTGGATTTGCAAGCATCTCATGAATGCCAGCATCAAGTTTCAAAATTTTTGCGGCATCTGCAAGTTGCTTGAGAGCATTTTGCCAAGGATCGATTTTAGTCAATCTTTACCGATATGTCTCACGGGATATTGTATTTAAATTTGTTGAGGTAGTTGCTTATTGTTTTGTAGTATCTTGATCCGGTTTTGCAGATCCACCAATCTTAGAGTTTACCAAATTACGTAGATCATCATCAGTCTTGCCTTCAGTGTTTACGCCCAATGACTTGGCAAGTGTTTCAAGTTTTTGCCTCTCAGACATGACAGGTCCTGATATATTGAGGTTAAACTCACCTTTGGCTTTCTGTATTTCATCATGAACCATGTTTTTTGTTTTATCATATTGAGCCATGACCCGCGCAAGTTTTTTTGTTGCATCTGGCAATCTCTTGGTTCCAAGCAGCAATACCAAAGCTGCCAAGGCAATCATTATCCAGTCATTACCTATAATATTGAGCACAAAGTCAAGCATGGAGTAATTTGTCTTGTTTCTAAAATTAAAGCTTTAGACTAGTATGACTTGTTTTCTCTTGAGAAATACAAATCCCAATACAAACAGCCCTGTTACAAACAAGATAAGGTAAGGAGTGGAGCTTCCAAAAGAATTGGCAATTACTCCAATAATCAAGGGCCCAAATGCCCAGCCAATTCCAAATGTTGCCTCATATGCGCCAATCAATGCACCTGCATTTTCTTTTGTCTTTCTTATGATAATTTCAAATGTTAATGGAAAGTACACACTAAATCCAAACCCAAGCACCAATACTGCCATGCTAAATTCCACCATAGAATGTGAGTAGAACAGCATCAACATTCCAGCAGATATGGATATAATGACAAGCATGACGCTAGTAAGAAATCTCTTCATGAGAAAGTTTGATGCTAACAGTGAGACAAGGCGCGATATTCCAAATATAAAAAAGAGTAGTTCAATGTTTGATTCAGAGATTGATCGTTCACTCATAAATGCAGGAAGTATTGCCAAAAATACCCCAAAGCTGACACTGGAAAACAAGAGGATTGCAATAACTGTTGGAAATTTTATCAAGTGTTTTGCAGATGCAATAGACATCATTCCATTGCGAGTTGTTTTCCCATCCTTTGACAACATCAATGAGGAAACCAATGAAGTTGCAATTACAAATGCGGCAACTTGGAAGAGTATCCTGTAAGATACATCAAAGTGTTCAAGCAAAAATGATCCCATGAGAGGCCCAATCATAAGGCCTACAACAAAAAAAGCCATAAATCTAGAAATTGCTTTTACGCGATTCTGAGGACTGGTAGATTGTGATATTATAGATTCGCATGGAGGCCAGAAAAATGAATGTGCAACCCCAACCATAGTTCTAAATATTATAATCTGTGGAATCGAATCTGCAACAGACAACAAGTAAATGGATACAGAATCAAGAACTATTCCAAGAGAAAGAAGAAGACCCTTGTTGAACCTGTCAAGCAGTAGCCCAACAAAAAGTGGAATGAACATGTAAGGAATAAAATTTGCAAACCCAATTACTCCAAGGTCAAAATATGATGCACCTAGATCTTTTGAAAATAGCGGAACGATCGGATTGTGCATTCCATATGAAAATCCAACAATTAGCGCAATGACATAGACAAGAGTTACTTTGTTCATCTTTTACTTGTATGCTGCAACCATGATTGCGCCCCCAAGCATGCCTTTTTCAAACTCTACTCTTGAGAATCTTTCAAGAAGGAGCGACTCTAATTTCTTGTTTTGAGGCCATAGTTTGTACGTACCATATAGAGTGGCAAATTTTAGGCCAAGTCTTCCCCCACCAATGACTGCCAGTACAGGAAGTATCATCCTTAGGTAAAATGACACCCCTGCTCGAAGTACCGCATTATCAGGCTTGCCTAGATCAACTATGACAAATCTTCCGCCTTTTTTTAGAACTCGGTGTATCTCAGATATTGCAATTCTGAGATTTATCGCATCTCTTAAAGAATATCCAGTAAGTACTGCATCAAACTTTTCATCACGAAATGGGATGTGTTCAAAGACTCCGCATGTTAACACAGGTGTTACAGAAAATAATCTGCTGGTATTTTTGAGCATTGTTCGTAATGGATCATACAATGTGATGTTGAGATCCCCACTACATATCTCGGATGCTGTCTTTGACATGTTGCCAAAACCAGAACCTGCATCAAGTACACTATCTCCCGGATGAACTCTATTTGTGATTCCTCTTTGGCGAAACTCAGAATCCCTTCCAAGTGAAATCAATGAATTAACCTTGTCATATACAGGAATTATTTTTTCCAATACATCTAGGACTTCGCCCCAATAACTTCCAAGGCCCACGCCAGTCTAGAAATAATACGATATTATATGTCATCATGGTTTTGAACAAATTCCGCTCAAAGGTTTTACTAGTGGTCAATACAACACCAGAACCAAAAATTAAATCATCCAAAAGTATTCTCTATTCCAGTGCATTATTGTCCCAAGTGTAAATCCAAGATAGACGTTCAACGTACATTTAATCAGAAAATACACTTTAGTTGTCCCAAGTGTAAAATTGAGGACATTATAGATTCCAAGAAGAATGTAGATGAGGCATTCCTAGAGTTTTTGATAAAATTTGATAATGATGAGATACCAACCAGGAGCCAGTCAGAATCAACCCTAGAAAAAGAAGGCATCTTGCAGACAGAAGATGAAATAAACAAGATGATAGGAGGTGCCAAGATTGCAGACATTACAAGGTCTGTTCTTTTCTCAAAGAGACATTATGTATCACACTTTAAGATAATAGAGGAGCCTGAGCCTGAAATGGGCTCCACAGTATCAGATTCAGGTCTTGATCAGCGCATAATCGATGTCGTGGAATCAAAAGGAATAAAGAAATTTTACAAATTTCAGGAAGAGGCCATACATCACATCGTCTCTGGTGACAACACAGTAATCACGGCACCCACCGCATCTGGAAAAACAGAATCATTTGTGATACCAATCATTGAAAGAATAGGCAATTCAAAAAATCCAGTTTCGGCAATACAAGCAATTTTTGTCTACCCAACCAAGTCTCTTTCCCGCGACCAGTACCCAAAGATAAAAGAAATTGCAGACAAGATGTGCATAAGATGTGCTGTATTTGACGGAGATACAAAACAAATGGAACGTGGAGAAATTCTTTCAAATCCTCCTCAGGTCATAATAACTAACTTTGATGTATTACATTATCACTTGTGGCATCGAACTAGGTTTGCTGCTTTGTTCAATACAACTAAATTTCTTGCAGTTGATGAAGCACATGTATACTCTGGAATATTTGGTTCTAACGTTCACTATATCATAAAAAGATTGAAACGAATCGCACCAAAGATACAGATGATTGCAGCATCTGCAACACTGGAAAATGCATTACAGTTTTGCCAGATGTTATTTGGGGTAGAGATGATCCAAGTTTCAGGTTCTGGCAAGAAAGGAAAAATAGAATTTTCAATGCTCTTTCCATCCCTGATGACCCAGCGTGCACTAATGATTGACATACTAAAGAAATTGACATCAAAACGACACAAAACATTAGTGTTTAGCAACTCCCATCTTAACTCTGAACTTTTGGCACTGCAGGCAAGAAGACAAAAGGTAGACATCAAGGTTCATCGGGCAGGCCTAATGGCAAACTATAGAAGGTCAGTTGAGAACTTGTTCAAGACTGACAAGCTACTTGCAATCTCTGCAACTCCCACACTTGAGCTTGGAATCGATGTAGGCAATGTGGATGGAGTCATATCATCTACGATTCCAGTAAACAGACTCACACAGAGGATAGGCAGGGCTGCAAGAAAAGGCCAGGTGGGATATGCATTTTTGATACTAGGCAACGATCCAATATCCCAGTATTACAAGAATCATCCAGCAGATTATTTTGAGGATGTTGAGCAGATTTACATTGATCCGAAAAATCCCTTTGTTGAAGAATTTCAGGTTATTGCCATGGCGTGTGACAAGCCAATTGCAAAACATGAACTGCCAGAACACAAGGATGTAATCGATAGACATGTTGGTGCAGGTAGTCTTGTCTTGATTGAAAATAGGTATGTCCCAAATTATGATCAGATACAATCAATTTTGGAAGACTATAGCATAAGAGGAATCGGAAGATCAATTGACATTTTCCTAAATGGTAAAAAAGTTGGAGAGCGAGTATTACCAATTGCGTTAGAGGAGCTTCACCCACAAGCAGTTTACTTTTTGGCAGGAATTAGATACAAAGTCAAAGAGACTGGATATCCAGAGAAGATGACCGCAAAGTTAGAACATCTCCCAAAGAATTATCCATACTACACCAAGGCACTTACAGAAGAGTGGCCAACAATAGAGACAATTTTTGAGAAAAGACTCGTAAATGGCATCGAGGTTGCATTCTGTAAGCTACACATTCAGAAGCGTGTCTATGGTTATGTCAACTTGGAGTTGGGCCAAGAGATAGGACAGGGACAAAAAATAATTTTAGAAAAACCACTTGATTATGATTTTGTGACAAAGGGAATTGTATTCAAGGCCCCAAGACCATTAGATGAGATTAACAAGGCAGAAAATGAAGAATATGTAGAAGCAAGCGGATATCATGCTACAGAGCATGTTGTAATAGAAGGAAGCAACATGATAACAGGTGGCGTCTCACAAGATTTGGGCGGCATATCTCTTGGTACATCTGGCTTGGTCTTTGTATATGATTCTGCAATAGGCGGAAATGGTGCAAGTAAGGCACTATATGACAGGCTTGAAAAGGCCTTTGAGCGAAGTCTGAACATAGTAACAGAATGCCCTTGCAAGAGTGAGGCAGGTTGCCCACGCTGTACTTTTTCATACAGATGCGGCAACAACAATGAATACCTTCACAAGTTATCAGCAAAGGAGATTCTACAGAGGATAATAGATGGTGAAAGAACAGAGGTGACAGAGCCTGTAGAGGGTGACAAACCTCTAGTATGATGTAATAAAAACTTGAAAGATTGGAATGATACAAATTATTAACATCATCAACAAAGAATCATTATGGAAAAAGTTGCAATAGTGACTGGCAGTTCAAGCGGAATAGGTTTTGAGACTGCACTTGCATTAGCACGTGAAGGATACCACACATATGCAACAATGCGTGATGTCAAAAAAGGAGACAGGATTCTAGACATTGCAAAAAAAGAGAATCTCAAGATCAGTGTAATAGAACTTGATGTCAATAATGAAAATACTATTAAAAAAGCAGTTGAGGGCATAATAAGCGAAAAAAAGAGAATTGATGTTCTAGTAAACAATGCAGGTTATTTTCTTGTTGGATGTTTGGAAGATCTAACGATTACAAACCTAAAGGATCAGTTTGAAACAAACTTTTTTGGAGTGGTAAGAACAATCCAAGCAGTACTGCCCACAATGCGCAGTCAAAAGTCAGGAACAATAGTAAACATAAGTTCAGTCGCAGGAAGAATAGGCTTTCCAGTGACTCCAGGATACATTAGCTCCAAGTTTGCATTGGAGGGTCTAAGTGAATCAATGCGATATGAGCTATTTCCGTTTGGAATCAGGACAATAATCATAGAACCTGGAGTCATCAAGACAAACCTGTTTTCGACCCTGAAAAAGGTGACAAAGGCAGAGTCTCCGTATAGAGACATGACTGAAAAAGTAATGAAGGGATTATTGATGATGTCAGAGATGGGGACTCCTCCACAAGAGGTTGCCAAGACCATAGTCAAAGCAGTTTCATCTGAGAATCCACTGCCCCGCTATCCTGTTGGCAATGACGCAATAATGTTTCTAGAGGCAAAAAAAGACAAGACGGATATCGAGTTTGAAAATTACATAAAAAAAGAGCTTTTCAGCTAAAATACACCTTTTTTGAGACTATTTCACCAGTACTGAAATACTATAGCATAAAATTCTATGAATCTCACATGATTCTTTGGGTTAGATTGATATACGACATAAGGCAATTTTTGTCAAAGTCAACAGATTTAATCAAAGATTTAGTGATATTAAAAAATGAAATGGAAAACCCTTCAACACAATGGCATTGCGTTTCTTCCGCCCTATGAATCAAAAGGCATAACGGTCAAGATCAAGGGAGAAAAAGTTCCGTTAAACATAGATGCTGAAGAAATGGCTTACCAGTGGGCAAAAAAGAAAGACACCCCTTATGTCAAGGACCAAGTATTTCAAAAGAATTTTCTTTCCTATTTTGTAAAAACACTTCCTGCAAATTTCAAAAATATTTCACTTGCAGATATTGACTTTTCTGAGGCATTCAAGATTGTGGACATGGAAAAAGATTCCAAGTTGACCATGACCAAGGAGGAGAAGAAGAAAATTGCAGCTACAAGAAAGGAGATCAAGGAAAAAATGAAGGCAATGTATGGCAAGGCAATAATTGATGGAAAAGAAGTTGATGTGGCCAATTGGATGGCAGAACCGCCCGGTCTTTTCATTGGCAGAGGGGACCACCCACTGAGAGGTAAGTGGAAACCACGGATTACAGAAAAAGACGTTACACTAAATCTTGGAAAAGACGCCAAAGTTCCCCCAGGTAAATGGGGCAAGATAATCCACGAACAAGACTTTATGTGGCTTGCAAGCTGGGTGGACGTACTCACGGACAAGAGAAAATACGTATGGCTTTCCGATACATCAGATCTAAAGCAAGAGCGTGACAAGATGAAGTATGACAAGGCAACAAAACTAGCTGCAGAGATAGACAAAGTGTTAGGCGCAGTGATAAAGAAAATGTCAGACAAGGATGAGAAGGTACGAAGAGTTGCAACTGTTTGTTATTTGATTTACAAGACTGCAATGAGAGTAGGGGATGAAAAAGATCCGGATGAGGCAGACACCGTAGGTGCTACCACACTAAGAGTGGAGCACATAAACCTAAAACCTGGTGTCATAGAGTTTGATTTTTTGGGAAAAGATAGTGTGCGATGGCAAAAGCCACTTCCAGTGACAGAACAGGACAAGATATTTTTTGAAAATCTCAAAAAACTAACAGAAAAAAAGAAAAAGGATGATCTCATATTTGATGGAATTACATCAAGACATGTCAATGAGTTTCTATCAGGCATAGTAAAGGGCCTTACTGCAAAAGTATTCAGAACATATCTTGCAACACAGGTAGTTACAAACTATCTCAAAAAAGTGGATAGTCTAAAATCAAAATCAGAAAACATCAAGATATACCACGCAAAATTGGCTAACTTGGAAGCTGCAATAACATGCAACCACAAGAGAACCATACCAAAGAACTTTGATGAAACATTACAGAAAAAGCGTGAGTCGATCAAGAAACTAAAGGAGACAAAACCCAAGACTGAGAAACAAATTGAAAAACTAAAACAACGCGAAGAAAAATTAAAACTCGTACTAGAATTGACAGAAAAAACTCGAGATTATAATTTGGGAACTTCGCTTCGAAACTACATTGACCCAAGAGTAGTCAAAGCGTGGTCTGATTCAGTTGGACTAGAATGGGAGAAACTTTACACGTCTGCATTACAAAAGAAATTCCAATGGGTGTCAAAAGTGGATATCAATTGGAAAGAGATTGCGCAAGTTTGAGCAAGCTACATTTAATTGCATCAAGAATTTAGGCGTTATTTATGCCGGGGTAGCTCAGCCTGGCCTAGAGTGCCAGTCCATACAAAAGGGTAATACTCATAATCTGGAGGTCGTGGGTTCGAAACCCACCCCCGGTATACACCGTTTTGCTCAATGCCTTTGAGCGTGTTTTGAGGTATTTGAGCCAGGATTACTTCAAATCTCATGAAATTATCAGTTTATGACCATGGCAGGATCAAAAATAAAAACTCCTAACCAAAGAGCGTTCACAAAAACAGCATTTGTGAAACATTAAAAGATCAAAGGCCTGCGCATTAGGTAAGTTGTTAAAATCCGTTTTACTAGTGATTTCAATTTTATCTGTAACCCTGATGGTGCAGTCATTATTTTCTACAGCACATGCACAAGAAAATAGTCCAATGCAACAAGTGACACAAAGTGGTGTAACCATGCAGTTTACGTATTCCCCATCAAGCCCAAAAATCAATGATTATACTACATTGATGTTCTCCATGATAAATTCCACAACTGGAAAACAAGTACAAAACTATGTGGGATCAGTTACCATAGGCAATGTGGTTGGATTTACTGGTGGGAGTGGATATTACAACTTTAGTAAAATAACAGTTACAAACGGGACTTTTTCAGTAAGTTATGCTTTTCCAAATGATGGCGTATTTCCAGTATTCTTCCGTGCAGATCATTCCACACCAATTTATGGATCAGGTAGTCTAATCACAGTAGGAGTTTTCAAAGTAATCGTTCCCCCCCAAGCACCTTCCAGTGACTACAACACAATGATTTATGTCGTAATAGGAGTTGCAGTTGCAGCTGGTGGTGGGACTGTGATTGTCATCATGAAGAAAAGAAAACCCACCGTCCATTGATTATCAAATCTAAATTTAATTTGTAGTTATAAAAGAGTAATTTAGCAAGTATTGAATTGAGATTCCACGTCCCAGATATTCCAAACATGCTAAAAAAATCAATGCAAATACGATTAGTTTTGATTTTAGATTTATCAACAACGCAATAATCATAAAACCAAGTTAGATGCCTCTAGTTGCATGTAATCATAGGGATTTATTCAGATTGACATTTTAAACAAAAAAGTTGTGAAATGGGTTGGCCCTATCCACGTATAAGGTCAGCCCATGATTTTCGCTCTTCCATGGGAACATCATGTGGTCTTCCTTCTGCTTTCTCTTTTATCAGATCAGCCGCCATCTCTGCCTCAATTTGTAGCTCTTCTTCAATTCTTCTTGAGAACAAGCCAGCAGGCCCAGATATTTTGTAGTTCATGCTAATTTCCAAAAGAGTTGCATTTCCCAGTGCGCTCAAAAGAAAATCCTTTGTTCCAGTTATCACGCCCTTTGTCCAAAGTACATGCAATTCTCCTTTGGGCACAAGTGTAATCTTTTGTAGGCACCTGTCTACCTTGCCTATGATAACTTCTCTAACAATCTCATTTTCTTTCTTTGAGATGTTTCTAATTTTTTTAGTCAAATTCCAGAACTTGGGATCATCATCAACTTTTGATACCACGTCGTACACCTTTTCTATTGGTGCACCAATCTGTATTCTGACTTTGATTTCTACCATGTCATATAATTAGTGATTCCGGAATAAATCATGTGTGTATACATTGTAAGACGATTGTGTCAGCAGGGCGAGTAATTGCTCATCGTATCATTTCTTAAATATTTAGAAATCAACTACACACCATGGAAGAGACACACCATAACAAGAAAAAAACATCGACCATAACATTCAGATTTGATTTAGATCTTATAGACAGGCTACACAAAGAGGCCAAAAATCATCAAGTAAATACCAACACACTTGCAACCCAAGCCTTGAAAAGATTCCTAGAGTGGGACATCTACCAATCAAGAATAGGTCTGGTCAGCCTTAACAAATCTGTGTTTACAAAAATTTTTGACGGTTTAAGTGAAAAGAAGATAATAGAAATCGCATCCATTGGGAAAGACGAAATGCGCGATATTGCAATGTTCATGAAAGGAGAGACCGACATTGTTTCCTTTATGCTATGGTTTGAGATGCAAATGATCAACTCCTCTGTTCAGGTAAGTCACATGTCTAATAATGGGACCCATACTTTTGTTATGAAACACGATATTGGTAAAAACTGGTCACTATACAACAAGATAGTCTTAGAGCTCATCTTCGAAGAGTTGTTCCACAAAAAAATTGACGTCAAATATGACAAGAATATGTTTGCGCTCAAATTCTCAGAATGATTTGAAAATGAAATCCAGTTGCATAATTCTAAGATCATCCAACTTAATCATTTGAGGCAAGTTTCAAATGTATAAAATAAGAAATCAGGGGAAAACTCATTAGCACCAAGACTGATTTAACCTCTACCGGCATACTTTTCATAGAGGCGAATACCTTTTATTCTAAGACAGTTCAAATACTGAAAATGTCTAAAAAGATGCTAGTTTTTGCAGCTTTGTTTTCTCTTGTACTATCTATGACAGCAATACAAGAGGCAAGTGCTCTGACTAGAGGTACGGGCGAATATGGTCGTACCACGTCAATATTTAATCCAACCCAGGTCTGTGGCAACCACATCTGCCAACCCGGAGAGAGTACCAAATGGTCATCAGCTGTATTATCATCACAGCGCCAAGGTCCAGGCAAAGCTACAGGTGCACAGTACGGATTCATCATAATGCATCAACTGGTTGTAAACTCTCTGGCAAGAACAGTCTATGCAAATCAAACTACTTGGGACCATCCAGTCATGCCAGTACATACAAGCATGAATTCCACTGGATCAAAATAGGCATTTTTATTTCAAAATCAAATTCTGGCAAAAACACAACCCAAGATAGAAAACTAGATCTAAAGTTAATGTTAAATTGGCAGGTTTGACCCAATTTCATAATGACAGAATTTGAAGAGTTTGCACATGCCCTTTTAGATCAGCTCTCAGTTGAAATAAACGAGGAAAAAGAGATAACAAACTCAAAGGCAAAGTCCATTCAGGCGTTTGCCTCAAAGATAAAGTTTGAGGATATTGAACCAATTTGCAGTAGGTTATTTTCAGATATGTCAAAAAAAATAGCAGAATTTACAGGAATTTCAGTATCGCAGACAAGGGTCGAGTTTCCCGAACTTGTCGAGTTTAAGCGTCTAAAAGGACGCAAGGTGTATCCAACAAGAGAGTCTGCAGAGTTTGTAGACGAATTGTTCACCGCAATTGCAAATGAAGATGTTCTAAAGATAGCAACGCTTGCAGAAAATCAGACCTTCAGATACTTAGTTTATTCAACATATGCAAAGGGGTACATTTCACAGATATCCACCACGTATGGAGATTTTTACGAATCTGTAATATACCTAAACAAGTTCATCCTATCAAGTTATCCTCAAATCATACTATACAAGCAAGGTGAACCCTATGAATCAAGATTTGATCAGGTAAACTCGGGATATATTGGAGCCTTGAAGATGACCATCCTCGAGGAACAAATTCACTCGATACAAAATAATCTGTATGACATTAACAAAAATGCAGTATCTGAAGTAAATGCAATCAACGAAGAGCTTGCAAAAATAATCTTGTGTCTTGATGACACTACAATAAAGAACCTTTACAATTATTTACAACTACCCGAAGTTCCAGATGAATACCCGGTAGCAAAGAGGGCAAACCTATTTTTCATATTAAATCCAGATAATTTCATAGTTCAAGTCTTGGGTCCAGATGTGATGACATTTACAAAGGTAACAGTCGATCCCAAAATTTCTGAGATGATTCCACAACTCTTGGACATTTATCAGAGATGGTTAAAACCAATCCAGTCACATCACGCAGCATTTACAACGATGGAGGGGATGGCAGAGTTTGCGGTAAAAAATATTCTACGAGATGATCAAGACTTTAAGAATTATCTAGTCACGTTTGCAAATAGTGACATCTCATCATATCAGGTTAGAAAGAGCATGGGAATGGATTTTACAGAACATGTCTTTGCAAAGTTAGGTAAGAGTACATACAAGACATTGATTGCAAATCCTCCAACAACTCGGGAACTCAAAAATCCAGAAAGTTATCTAAATAGAAAATGAATGAATTTGATCCATTTGCAGCAGAGTGGATTTCTTATGCAAAAAGTCCACAATACACGCTGATTGAAAAGTGTCTAAAACTATCTCAGATTCTAGAATTTCCTGATTTAGATATAACCGAATACATACAAAAATTGAGGACGTTTGAGCAAGGGCTACGTGATCACATATCGGATGTAAAAAACCCCATCTACCTTGTTTCCATGTTAAACGAGTACATGTTTGATGTCTTGGAGTTTGAAGGAAATAGTGATGACTATTACAATCCAAGAAATAACTTTCTAAATGTGGTAATTGACAAGCATACCGGAATACCTATCACATTGTCAATTATCTACATCGAGCTTGCAAAGGCAATAGGACTTGAGCTTCGCCCTGTTGGGTTTCCAGGCCATTTCCTTGTAAAGTATTCAGAGGAGCTTGTTTTGGATCCATTCAATGGAGGCAGTCTATTAGATATTGAAGATCTGCAGGACATACTTGATGCCACATATGGTGAAGGTGTAGAGTTTGAGCCAGAATATCTAAATGACATAGAACCAGAAAAGATTTTGATAAGAATTCTAAGAAACCTAAAGGGTTCGTACACCGAGTCTTTCAATTATGAAAAAGCAATGCACTGCATCAACATGATACTTGGCCTTGATCCCAACTCACCAGAAGATATCAGAGACAAGGGAATTATTCAGACAAGACTATTGCAAAATGATCTTGCGTTGACATCTCTTAACAAGTATATCGAACTTGCTCCAGAAGCAGATGATGTTGATGACATATTAGAGATGATAAAAAACATCAAAGAAAAATCTAGTCAATAATTGATTGCACGTCTTTTCCTTTTTTGATTAGCTTGTGTTCGTATCGTACAATTTTATTTCGAATTGTTCCTTTTAGGATATCTACCTCATTTCTCAGGCTGGCTACCTCATCTTCAAGTCTAGCTACTCTTTCATAAATTGACTCATCTTCGCCTGCCATATGTTTAATCTTCACTGGATGTGACCTTAAAAATTTATGGTTTATTTTGTTGAGGATTTTGTCAGTATTTTCTATAGGGTGAATTCACCGTTGCATGATTGGCACTTGCCTTTCTCGCTTCCAATCAATCCTATTATCAAAATTTTTCCTATTGTACCGCATTTAGGACATAGGCCGGTGGTAACGTTTTTTGGACCGCTTGATCTTGGTTTTACCGATTTTCTCCTTACCATTGAATAAATTTGCAAAATTCGGTTTATTAAGTTTAAGCGTAGATCGCAGAAAGCGCGGGGAGTGGGATTCGAACCCACGGGTCCTTACGGACATGGGATTAGCAATCCCACGCCCTACCAGGCTAGGCGACCCCCGCACGATGTTGCTGAAATTTAAACTGTTATTATAACTTTGGAACCAGATCTGGAATAGATTTCCCTATTCTTCGCCAAAACGTTTGTAGTTTTCCACAAGATCCTTGAGGTGAATTTTCTCTCCGCCTACAATCTTCAAATCCACTTTGATCTTGCCTTTCTCAATAGTAATAATATTGTATGTGTTATCAAAGAGTCCCCTCACTCTTTCAGAAGATACAGTTCCAGCATTTGCTATAGATAAATTTCCAAAGTTCCAAAACCATGGCCTGTGCTTGTGGCCACATATTACAAGGTCTATCTTGCTTGCAAGTGCAGTGCGCAGAGCATCTCCAGAATCTATTACAGTTACCCTGTCATTTCCAGTATCAGGAACACCAATCAGATGATGATGCATTGCAAGTATCTTGGTCTTGTTTTCATATTTTTTCATAGTTCTCTCCAGCCACAGGTTTTGTCTATATCCTATCTCGCCCTCGTCTCGGTCAGGTCTTGCAGTACCAAGTGTTACAAGTATTGTATCATCATCTAGTTCATTTACAGAATCAAAAGGAAAGAACTTTTTGAAGAGAAGATACCCCGTGTTTCTATAATCGTGATTTCCACTCATTGCAATTATCTTTTCAGCGTCAAACTGAGAGAACTTGGCCTTGCATTTTTCATATTCCTTGAGTAGCCCCTCATTTGTGAGATCACCTGTTGCTACAATAACAGACGGTTTGAGTTGATTTATCTCTTCCACCGCGATATCAAAGGTTTCCTCTTTGAATTGAGCTCCAACATGAATATCGGAAATCTGTACTATTTTCATCAACAAGATCTCCTATCAACGAGGGGTTTAAGCTTTAGCATTATGCAATAAATTTTGTAAGTAATTTTCTAGTTAGAATTAAATATGTAGGTACTACAATCTCGCCTGATTTGGGAAAAAAGGCTGCAATAATCAGAGGCGATGGCATTGGCCCAGAGATTGTTGATTCAATGTTAAAGGTATTGAAGGCATGTAACACTCAAACCGAATTGGTCTTATGTGAAGCAGGATCTGAACAATGGGAAAAATATGGTGGAGAGACATACATTCCAGACGCAACAATGAAGATTCTGGAAAACTCGGATGCAGGTTTCAAGGGGCCTACGACTACAATCCCCAAGCCAAACTCTCCAAGAAGTGTTGCAGTAACCCTACGACAAAAATTTGATCTATATGCAAACATTAGACCAATCAAGACATACAAGAGAATAACTCCAGACAAGACATTAGACTTTGTGTGTTTCAGGGAAGCAACCGAGGGACTCTACACTGGAATTGAATTCAAGATATCAGATGATGCGGCAATTGCAATTAGAAAGATCACGCGACAGGGAAGCAGTCGTTTTATCAACTCGGCATTAGCATGGGCAAAAAAATACCACATGAACAAGTTGGTTGCAATAACAAAGAGGAATATTCTCAAAATTACTGACGGAATATTCTGGGAAGAAGTGGAAAAGGCAGCCAAGGCAAATCCTGGAATATCCATTGAGGAATTATACATAGACAACATGACCCAACAACTAGTCATAAAACCAGAGCAGTTCAACGGCTCAGTCTTGATAAGCACCAACCTCTTTATGGATATAATATCAGAATTGGCATCTGGCATAATTGGATCTATTGGATTGGTTTACTCTGCAAACATGGGAGACAGGTTTGCCATGTTCGAGGCTGCTCATGGAAGTGCACCATCATTTAAGGGACTAAACAAGGTAAATCCAACTGCTGCCATATTATCAGGAGCGTGGATGGTAGAATATCTTGGTGAGACCCACATCAGAGATGCAATATTTTCTGCCACAGATCAGGTAATCAATGAAGGCAAGTATGTTACATTTGATATTGGTGGAAGTGCAACCACTACACAAATGACAGATGCGATAATAGAGATTGCAAAACAGAAACTACGAAAATAGTGTGGCAGCCAACCTAGATTTTGCAAAGAATAGGACAGACATTATCGATACAATCAAAATAAGAAATGATGTGGAACCAAACTCTGGAACACTTGCAGTGTTGTCATTAATGGTAAAGTTTGAATGAATGATTGGCAGAGGTTGATCCCGAACTAGAGGAGAAGATGGTGGCGGGATGGATATTAGATCAAGTGACCTGTCATCGTTTGCATTCATGTCACCGGCTGTGTTGGCAGAATTTGCATCAAAGAATAGTCGATATTGTCCATTTGGAACATTGCTCCACACAAATGCTACGGGGACACTCTGTTTTGCAGGAACATCCAGTTTGACAAAATTATTGTAAAAAAGTGAGGATTGGTTTGTTATTTTTAGTGTAAATATTATAGAATGGGCATCAGCGTTTCCGGTGTTTTGGATCTGTTTTGTTATTACAATACCATTTGAAGTATAGTTTTGTTTTTCAACTTTGAGAGAATCAGGAACCCAGGAAAGTTCAGCATGTGAAAATCCATTTGACACTACAACCAGTCCAGAGGGCCATGTGTCAGTCTTGTCATAATATTGGTATTTTCCAACAGAACCAAAGAACTGGGTAAATGAGTGCCCAGGCAGTATGATTCCACTATCAAAGACACCTTGTGGACCATAGTTTGATGTTCCAGTAGTAACAGTATGTGTCCTATTATCCTGATTTGTCCAGGTAACTGTATCTCCGACAGAGACATTTACCTGAAATGGGTTATAGCATGAGAGATTAGGCATGCAATGATTTGCAGTTCCATTTACTATAATCACTTGTGCATCATATGCCTGTGCACTTGGGAACCACATTGAATAAAAAATTGCAGTTATGGTTACAGCATAAATCAAATGATAAAATCTCAACAATGTCAATCTCTCCCCTTTACAGATAAACTAGATGTACTTTTTGTAAGAAAATCATATTAGGGTTTGTTTCTGGTGCATTCCATTACAATCAATTCTTCATAGAATAATTTCTTTTTTGCAGTGATTTTAACATCAAATCCAAGAGACTCTGATAATTGTACCAGAGTGTCATACTTTGCAAGAGAAGAGGTAAGAAATACCATCTTGCCATTTTTTTCAATTCTCCGACTAGCAGATTTTATTATCATACTTGGGATCTCTATACCATCATGCAGGCCATCTACTGCAGGATCAAGTAATTCATCAGATGGTAGATAGGGTAGGTTACACACAATCAGATCAAAACTAGTATGCAGTGCATCAGCTGCATTACAACAGATGCAGTTGTCAATTGTTGCATGTGTCTTGACTAGGGCAGCAATGTTAATGTCAGTTGCAACAACAAGTGCGAAATTTTTTGATAAAGTATTTGCAAGAATTCCAGAGCCTGTTCCAATGTCAAGTGCAGACTTGCCTGTTTTGTTTTTTAAATAATCGGCAAAGAAGATCGAGTCCTCTGCTGGCACATAGTAATTACTTGATTCTTTTTGCAATTTCTATTATCTCACCATCAGGTATTTCTTCAAGTCTGTTATCTGAATCAATCTCTATTCCCATTTTTTTTCCAATGTTACGTATGGTCTTTCTTTTAAATGAAAATAACTTGTTTACGGCATGTACTGTTTGACTTGAGAGTACATGCTTTGGGACAATAGATAACACAATCGAGTCAACCTTTGGAGGTGGCCTAAAGTTTGTATTTTTTACATCCATGATGCTTTCAATCTCAAGGCAATAGTTTGCAAGAACAGATATGGCCCGTCTCTCTTTACCATCTTTTTTGGCTAGCTTTTGGGCAAACTCCTTTTGAACCATCATAATGGCACGCTTGAATTTTCTTTGAACAAGCCATTCGAATGCAGTTCGACTCTCAGAGTAGGGAAGATTTGAGACAAGAATGGTAAATTCTATACTTTTTTTGAAAGCATCACCCTCTTCTAAGACCAGATTTTGAATATATGATAAAGCATCACTTGCTTGTGAATATAGAATTGGGTCTTTTTCTACAGAGATTACCTGTTTTGCATCTCTGCAGAGAAGTGATGTCAGGATACCATGACCTGTCCCTATCTCAAGGACAATGTCATCTTTTGTTATGCCAGCAGAGTCAACTATTGATTTTGCGATTGATTGTGTTATTAGAAAATGCTGTCCTAGTGATCTGCGTTTGATCATTTTCTAACAAAGAGACTCATCCTTGTTTCCCCTGTTATCTCTTCGATGATTCTCTTTGCAATTTGTTTTGCTGGTTCTTTTAGTCCAACTCTTTCCTGCAAGTCCTTAAAGTCGGTAAATTTTTTCTTTTCCCTTTCCTCTAGCATTGTCTTCATGTAGGTTTTTCCAATTCCAGGTATCAGCTCAAGTGCATGAATTCTCGGAGTAAGCGGTTGTGCGTTATTAAGATAATCTACAAATCTTTTTTCATTTTGCAAGACAATTTTTTCTATTACTGCATTTAGTTCGCTCTGTGCAGAAGATGATATTTGTTCATGCTCTAGCCTGCCAAGCACTGAAAGAATTTTTGTTCTGCCTTCTTTTCCAATGTAGACTCGTTCTCCAATCTCAAAGGTAGAATTTGGCATGGCAAGCAGTTCAAGTATGGTTAATCTTTCCTCTCCGATAGCTGTAACAATTATTCCATCTCGCCCTCGCACAGTAGTTGACTTGCCTCTTGTGACAAAATCTAATACGTATGCGTATTCCTCATACTTCCTAGTTTGAGAATGTTCCAAGATAAACCGTACTCCTAAACTTAAGAGTTCTCCTTGATTATTTTTAGCATCTTGTCGAGTGTTTCAGCAAGAATTAGTTTCTTCCAGCCAAAAGTAAATGCTCGCAATTCAGCTTCGGTACTTGGGAGATTATTTACAATTTCTACTGCTTCTTCTTCTTGTATACCACATTCTTTTACAAGTTGCTGCTTGAGTTTCTTTGCAGCCTTGGCATCAATTTTTGAAAACTTTGTAACATAATCATATGTCCATCTTTGAATTTGGTCCATTGATTCGGTATCAACTTTTTCCATAATTTCTTTTACCTCTGGAATAGAAATACCTTGTTTCTTCTTTACTTCTTCCATCTATGCAGCAACACCGAATGGTTTGATATGATCTAATCTAGTGATTAAGGTTTTTGGCCTGTTACCAAGTTTAACAATTAGTTTTACCGTTCTACGACCAGCTTCTGTTACTGTTCCCACTTTTCCATGATATCGTCTATGTGGCAATGCCTTGTGTTGTGAAGGATCTATGATTACCAAAACTTTGTCTCCTACGGCATATTCTCTAAGTAGAAAAGAGACTCCTCGGACTTCATCCTTAGTCATGACGGATCGTGATTTATGCATAAAGCCATGTGAACGACCCTTTGATTTCTTAGTAGCCATTAATCGCTAAGACTTGAGATGACCATAATTTAACACTTACTGGGTATAAAGGAAAAAATTAGACGGTGTGGAAGATGATACTTCCATCCGGGAAACATGATGAGATGCCTATTCTTCAGGCTCTTCCTTCTTTTTCTTCTTTGTCTCATCTTCTGGGTCTGCAACACCACCTTCAGTTAGTGTGTAGAGAACCTCCTGTTCTGGATGGTGAGGACTATCGACCATTCTGGCAATTCTCTTCTTACCTGATTTCTTGAGATAAACACGGTATGTTGAGGCATGCGCTACAACGTTTCCTCCAACAGGTCTTGTCGGATCACCAAAGAATTGGTCAGGCGATGACTGGACTTGGTTTGTAGCTATTGCTGCCACATTATATGTTTCAGCAGTTCTTGAAAGCAGGTGCATGAATTTGTTTAATCTCTGTTGTCTTACAGAAAGAGTGCCTCTGCCAAGGAATTCCGCTCTGAAAAGTCCTACTGCAGAGTCTACAATAATTAATTTTATTTTGTTTTCTTCAATTACAGGACCTGCTTCTTGTAAGATCAACTCCTGATGAGCACTATTGTATGCTCTTGCTACCATAATTCTGTCAAGAACCTTTTCTGGATCAAGACCCTTTGCTTTTGCAATTGAAACAATTCTTTCAGGTCTGAATGTATGTTCAGTGTCTATATACAGCACCCCACCGTCTAGTCCACCTTCTTCTTTTGGCTTTTGAACAGTTACACATACTGTGTGACAAAGTTGTGTTTTGCCAGCACCAAATTCACCATAAACCTCCGTTATAGCTTGTGTCTCAATTCCTCCATCAAATAGAGTATCAAGTGCGTTAGTTCCGGTTGTGATCTTTCCAATATCTTGTCTTCTTTTATAGATCTCAGTTGCTGAGACAAATTCTTTAGCAATTTGACCGTTATCTATTAGCTGTTGTCTTGCTTTGTTTACTAGATTTACAGCAGCATCAAGATCCATACCAGTGATTTCTGATATGTCTACTGGTCCTCTTACAACAAGATCCAATATGTTATGGATTCCTGCATCGCTTAGCTTCTTGGAAGTTACTGGGCCTACCCCATCTAGATTTTCTAATCTTAAATCGTCCATCTTACCGTATGGTACAGTACTAGTACCTTATAAAGGAATCCTTTGATGGAACTGTTACCTTATAGGTTGTTTTTTTTACTATTAATTTTAGTTGGTGGGTCAATTGATGTTAGATACTGACAAATTATGAAAAATATGTTACTCTTTTCTTTTAAGAACAAAGAAACAGATCGTTATTGCTACTGACACAATTCCATAAATAATGTAATTCCCATTACGAGTCCACCAAAGATCCTGTGCATTCATAGCGATATAATCTACGGCATCATGAAAAATCAAGTTACAATTATTAAATTAGAATCAGATTTAGGATTTACTTGTATTTTGTACTAGTGCAATTCATTTGTTTAGACTTGAAGGATGTTTCTATTTCCAAGACAAAAAATAGACAATTTTTTTATTTATAATTCCAGTAACATAGTTAATCGAGTCTTTTATACGGCAAAAACCAATTACGAGTGGAACCGTGGATGTGTCTTCCTAGTGCACGATCACACCATCACTATGACACAAGTCCCTAATATCCACGGTTTCATTGTGCTTATTTTATAGCAGATACAACCATGACGCGGTATTAATTCATCAAGACATATTTGCCAGTTCAAAATGAACGAACACATTCTTTTCAATGTATGCCACATAGTAAATAATGCAGATTCTATACTGGCGGTGGTTCTTTTGGGCTCAACCCCAAAAGAGCAACCGCTAGAATCTGATAATTTTTTTATTTACAAAAGACCAGTTTTGCAGTCATATCGATAAACTATCAACAAGGTTCTCAGACAGATTAAACATAGAAAATCAATGATTTTATAGGTAAATACAGATAACTTGCAAAATTCTACTTTCTTCTTCGTTGACCGGGTTTGTTTTGGCCTGGGACTCTTTTTAGGATGAATCTTTTTCTAAAATTATCCTTGTTTCGTGTAATGGATATTGTTCCATGTCTTTCCCGTGATGGAACTTTAGGAGTTTGTCCTCTTACTTTTCCTGCTTTAGTAAGCGATCCGTGAGTTGGCACGAATCAACTTTCATTTTAATTCAATTTATGTATTTGGTTTTAATGAAAAATCTACCAGTACTTTGCCTTGATGGTTTCAATTACTCTCTCGTGCTCCGGACCTTTTCTTCTTGCATATTTTTCCATCGCAGTCAATGGAACACCACCCAATGCTCTTGCAAGACCGGTGAATGCCTTTTTCTTGAAAGTATTATTACTTCCGGTTTTATCCATGAATTTTTGGATTCCATACTTGAAGTTGTGTTGCCATGTCTTGTACATGACACCAAGTTGTGGTGCAGTCAATTCATTTCCAATATCAAAGAACTCTGATTTTTCAAGCAATCCAATTGGGACAAATGTGAGTGGAGTCACAGTAAACTGGGATTCAGGTTGTTCTCTTTCTAGTTCATTGATGAGTCGTATTGTATCCCATCCGTCTTCTTCTGTTTCCGCGTTGTCAAGACCCATGATTAGTGTAAATGCTGGAATCCAATGATTCTCGTTTAGTGTCTTTACCCCTTCTTTTACAACCCAGTGCCATTCCTCTGGCTTGTATGGAGAGAGTTTTCTGTCTGCATATTTTCCAATCAATCTCAAGCTTCCTGTTTCAAATCCACATTGGACTCCAGTCTTGTTGTTAGGACCGGATTTAATTATCTTAGATATGTTTGGAAGTAACTTTTCATCAGCAATTGCACCAGCCAAGGTACCGTGAGTTGGATTGGTGTGCTCAATTCCACACGACATGACAGCCTTGAAGAGTTCTTCCAATGCATCCCTGTTTGGTGCCATGTTTTTTGTCTTTCTTGGATCAAGGCCATAGACAAAGATATCATCACTGTGGAGCCATGCGTTACGCTGTCCACCTTTCTTTATGTTCACCTCAATCTCTTGTTTTACTTTTTCAGGTGAATAGTATCTCAATGGTCTTAGTGTAACATCGCAAAACTTGCAACCTCTTCCACACCCTCGCATGACCTCAACCATTCCATGCATACTTGGCTCTACGATATTTGGTATACTGTCAACATCTGGCTCATCCCAATAGTGAATGAATCTGCCATGGAACTTTTCTGCATCTTTTCCAAATTCTTTTACTTCAACTTTGAAATCGCTCTTGACAAATGGATTCATGTTTTCAAATTCTCCAGCAATTAGTTTGTTGAAGAATTCTCCAGCATGTCCATCAATTTCTGGTGCAATGCCACCCAGTTCTCCTTCTAATACTGCATACAATCCATATTCTTGGATCTTTTTTGGATCATAATTATACTGCCAAGTTCCAGAAGCTCCAGCAATCACTTTGGCATGACTTCCGTTTTTCTTTTTTGCAGCGTTTATCTTCATGTGTAAGTCGCGATTGTAAAATTCATCATATGATGTCTGTTTTCTACCATAGGTAAATGTCATAGTTACAGGACCCATTCCAAGAGGATCCATTTCATAGGTTCCAACCACTTCAGTTTCAGGACCAATGAACTTGTCTACATGATCAGGATGTGCCACCACAACTTCTTCTCTCTTGTATCCATCTCGGAGAAGGGCAGCTTCTACTTTTCTTAATCCGTATGGAGCATAATTTGCAACACCATTTTTTTGACCTATAGGATTGCAGATAAAGTCAAAGAGAACTTTTGGAGTTACCTGATCTTTTAGGATATAATACCAGAAACTGTTTTTTGGTCTATGTGGATCCACGGCAGGAGCACAACCAAAGAAAGTCGCCAATGATATTCCACGATAGGGAGACATCAATGTACGGTCTGCAGTTAATACAATCTTAGTCAATTTTCAATTTGAGTGGATTTTTATAGCATTTTAAGTTTTCCGGCATTTCCACATTCTAATAATTATCAAGTATGCCTGATTTGCTCCGGTGGGTGTACCCAAACTCTTTGTTTGAAAGTAGTGTGGGTCCATCAAAAACAGTTCCATCCTTGCATGCCATCACATCACCAAAGCAACAGCTACCACAGATTCCAATTCCACACTTCATCATCCTTTCAATGCTTGCCTCAACATGTGTCTTGTTTGAAGATGCAATCTGTACAACTTTGTGCATCATTTTTTCAGGGCCACATGTATATACTGCGTCAAACCCATTTTCGCGGAATAAATTTTCCATCACATCTGTAACAAGGCCCTTTTGTCCATAGCTTCCATCTTCCGTAACAACAATCACTTTGTGCAGAGTACCTTCAAGTAGTTTGTTTGTCAGTCCTTCAAAAAAGACTTCGGATTTTGTCTTTGCGCCCATGATAATTGTTACATCATCTGTTTTCTTGAGAAATGTAACCAGTCGTATTAAAGGAACAAGTCCTGTTCCTCCACCAACCAAAAGTAGCTTGCCTTGCTTTATCGTAAACGAATTTCCATATGGTCCTCGAATACCTATCTGATCTCCAACCTTCTTGGAGAACAACTCTGTCGTGGCAAGTCCATGTTTTCTTACTGTAAATGCAGCCTTGCCATTTTCTTGCGATATCATTACACTCATTGGGATTTCATTTACCCCAAGTATCCACACCATAGCAAATTGTCCTGGAAGAACTTTGGACATGGCATCATCAGAGAAAAATAGAGTGCGTACGGTAGGGGTTTCATCAACCACTTTATCTATTGTTACAATCTTCGGAGTATCAAAACTTTTTTGCAAGTCCAACCATCTCACTTAGTTTTTTAAAGTTCTTTTTTTCCATATATCTGGATATTCCGTTATTTATTTCAGAGAAGATGCCAGTCCATTTTTCCCCAACAGCACTACCAATCTGTACAGCTCTTGACCCTGCAAGTAAAAATTCTACTGCGTCTTCCCAACTTGAGATACCACCACAACCAATAATTGGGATATCAAACTTGGATGAAATTTCATAGACGCATCGTACCGCAACAGGCTTGATTGGAGGTCCAGACAGTCCGCCAATCTTGTGACTCAGAATAGGCCTTGCTGTTTCCACATCAATTGCCATTGCACGTAATGTGTTTATTGCAGTTATACCATCAATTCCACTTTCACATGCAGTTTGTACAGTTTCTAAATAGTCTGAAGAGCCAAGACCAACTTTTGCAAGCACTGGAACCTTTGATTCTTTTTTTACTGATTTGACTATGGTGTGAACAAGTTCAGGATCATCACCTACTTCGAGCCCAACTTTTTCAACATGTGGGCATGACAGGTTAAGTTCATATCCCAGAATTTTTACATTTTCAAATTGTTTTATCATGAATGTGAAGTCCTCCGGAATAGAGCCAACAAGACTAATAATTATCGGAACAGTTTGATTCTGTGATAGCATTTTTGCAAAATATGGTGCACCGGGGTTTGACAGTCCAACTGCATTTAGATACCCATGTTTTAGCCCAATGACAGTCGGGTTTGGGTATCCATCCCACGGTTCCTTGCTAAGTGATTTTGTAACAAGTGCACCTGCTCCTTCTTTATATAGACGGCCAAAAACGTCAAGCGATATACCGAGAATGCCAGATGCAAGCATGGTGGGCCTCTCAAGTACAATTGGGCCCACATTGGTTGAGATGTCAGGACTCACTTCTAATAATAAAAAATAGTTGTCTTATAACGTTTGATATAGTTCTGGATCTATAATGTTACATTTTTTAGTAAGCCATGGAAATGCACTCTATGCATTCTGTAATTTTAACAGAGTTAGGTATTGCGGTTTTTGATGATAACAAATGTGTAAAATCATTTCCATTTTCAAATCCAGCTACACAGTATGTAGAGATAAAAAAAGAGCAAGTCAGTCTAAATGAGTTAGAACATTTTCTTGCCAATTTGGGAAGCATAGTTGTCGTAAACGATTCCTCACTCTTGAAACTTTTGAGGAAAAAATCTATAGAGGCAGATATTATGGATGAAAAAAAGATAGAGACAATCCAGTCTTCAAAATTGCGAGTACTTGTAGATTCGGGATTTGCAACAAATGAAGGAGATGCCAGAGGAAAACTGCGAGACTTTGCACTAAGTCTCTCATCATCAAGAGTTACAGAAATTTCTGAAAGTCCGGATTTGCATATAATTCAGGCAATCAATACGCTAGATGAAACGGATAAGATAATCAACTTGCTAAGTTCCAGAGTAAGAGAGTGGTATGGACTACATTTTCCAGAGCTTGATAACATGATAGACACAATCAGTGGATATTCAAAAATTGTAATGGCTGGAAGAAGAGACAATCTTACCCAGAACACGTATCTTGATGCAGGCTTTCCAGAAGAGAAGGCGGAGATGTTAACACTATTGCAAAAAAAGAGCAGAGGAGGTCAAATCTCAGACGAGAATTTTGTCATAGTTCAAAGTATTGCAAAACAGATCTTGGATCTTTTTGAGTTAAGACAATCACTAGAAAAGCACATCGAGTCACAAATGCAGTTGATTGCACCAAACATTTCAGTCATACTTGGCTCCGCAGTGGGAGCAAGAATACTTGCCAAGGCAGGAAGTCTAAAGAGACTTGCAACTATGCCTGCAAGTACCATCCAAGTTCTTGGCGCTGAAAAGGCGCTATTTAGAGCTCTCAAGACTGGCGCACAGCCACCAAAGCATGGTTTACTATTTCAACATCAACTAGTTCATGCAGCTCCACGATGGCAAAGAGGCAAAATTGCAAGAGCAATAGCTGCAAAAGCTGCAATTGGTGCAAGAGTAGATGTCTTTGGCGCTGGAAGAAACGATACGTTACTTGAAAAACTTAACATACGTGTTACAGAAATAGGAGAAAAATACAAGGACCAGCCCGAGAGGCCAGCTTTCCAGCCACGCAGAAATGAGGAACATAGAGACAGAAAGTTTGGTGGAGGAGGAGACAGAAGATTTGGTGGAGGAGGAGGAAGAGGCGGAGAGAAGAGAAACGACTGGCAAAAGAGCAAGAGAAAGAAGTTTGGAAAACGAAGAAGATAACATTTTTTGGGTAAAAAGCGAGGGGGAAAAGAGACTTGCAACCATAAATCTCGTGCCCGGAAATCAAGTCTATAGAGAAAAGCTAGTCAAGATAGATGACGAAGAGTTTAGAATATGGGATCCTTATCGTAGCAAGCTCGGTGCTGCAATAATGAATGGTCTTGAGATTTTACCTATTGTCAGAAAGTCCAATGTTCTCTACTTAGGAGTATCAACTGGAACAACTGCAAGTCATGTATCAGACATCGTCGGTCCAAGTGGAATTGTTTTTGCAGTAGAGCACTCAAGCAGAGTTGCAAGAGATTTTTTGGAAAGAGTAGCTTCATTTAGATCAAACATTGTTCCAATTTTACATGATGCACGTAGTCCCAAGGAATATTTTTCAGTATATGGTCCTGTCGATGTTGTCTATGTAGATATCGCCCAGCCAGATCAGACAGAGATTGCAATACTAAATTGCAAAACATATTTGAAAAAAGGCGGATATATGATGCTAGTAATAAAAACAAGAAGTATCGATGTCACAAGAGAGCCGACGCAAGTAATGCGCTCAGAGGCTAAAAAACTATCTGCCAACTTCGAGATAGTTCAAGAGATAAACCTGGAACCATATGAAGGAGACCATGGCATGATTGTGGCAAAATATCTAGGATGAGATATTAAGCAAAATTTTGATTGGTTTCCAGCTCCTTCTAACAAATACAGGAACGTTTCCGTTTTTAGATATCCACTCCCTGATGAACCTCATAGTCTTAGGGTCAGATGGATATCCACTTCCCAAATCGTGACTCTTTCGTAGTTTTTCTATAGCCCTGTCCCTGTTTACTTTTGCAATGATTGAAGCTGCAGAGACCACAGGATATTTTCTGTCAGCATGATGACTTGAGACGATTTTTCCAGTCTTGGCGATATTTGAGATATACAGACCAAATCGTTTTGGGTTTACATCACACGAGTCAACATATGACGAGTCTGCCTCTAGTTTTTTTATAACTTTGGCCATATAATCCGCTTCAAGTTTGTTTAACAGGTTTTTACTGACGCTCTTGTCTATTGTTTTTGGAGGAATTTTTGCAACGTGATAGCCTTCTACAAGAGACAGTATCTGTTCGTATAATTTTTCTCGTGATTGAGGACTGAGTTGTTTCGAATCTTTGACACCAATCTTAACAAGTTGTTTTATATTTTTTTGTTCAATAGAGATTCCAGCTATTACAAGTGGGCCGAGAACTGAACCCCGTCCTGCATCGTCAACTCCGCAGACTAGCATGTTTGATTTATTCTTGTGACAGACGTATTAAATCATTTTAGGAGTCAAGTGATCGTTTCATCGCTTATGAAAAGCAATATTGTAAAAAACTAACATGAAAGATCGCCATATTTTCCTTGCAGACCAGTGGCTCGCGCGATATTAGAGCCAGACTGATCACTCACCATGACAAGATGACACACTCCACTCTTATCAGAATGATCACGGAGATTATCTGTAAATACAATTGCTGCATTCACAGACGAATCTGGGGAGTGAGCTCGCTCAAAAAGAATATGTCCAACAGCTTCAGGCACCGCTATCATCAAGATCACCAATATAGCAAATTTGTTGATTGATCTTTTATTCATGTATTATTTACCTGGATTCATTGTTATATTCACGATGGAAGAAATTATCATGAAAAATTTCCAGTTTGGAAGCAAATTACATTGTAATATCATACAGTATAGACCCTAATTTCCGAATCGGAAATTAATATTAGTAACACATACCAATGTAAAATTATGCTTGATGAGATAGACAAAGTAATACTCTTGCATCTAGGAAGAAATGCAAGAATTTCCTCACAAGAGATAGCCGGTACACTTCAAGGCATTGGCTTTACAATTACCGACAGAGCTGTACGACAAAGACTTGTAAGGCTTGAGAAAAACAAATCTATTCTAGGATATTCTGTTATTTTGAATCCAAACCTAGTATCAGAAAAAGTCAACAGGACGATACTTGTTAAATTTAAATTTTCAAAAAATATTTCAGATGGAATTGACAGGTTGACAAGATATCTAAACGAGTCTCCTTTTTGTATCTATTCAGCAAGATTGAGTGGAGATTTTGATTGGATTTGTCATTTTGTTTTCTCATCAATAGAACAATACGATCTTGAAACAAACAATTTTCTAAACAGATTTGCAGATGTGATATCTGATTTTCGCTCCTATGAATCAAAAGCTACAAAATCTTCGCCTTATGTCCTATTTGATGAACACACCACTAATGAGAAAAAGCTTCAGGTGTATACCACATTGAATTCTATCAAAAAGTATGATAGTCTAAATGATCGACTTCAATCCATAGTAGAGAGTCTTGTAAAATATTTTAATGCCAAGTTTGCACGAATCTGGTTTTATGACAAGAAATCAAAAACACTGATTCTAAAATACAGTGCAGGCAAGTACAAGAACATAAATGGTGAGTTTTCCAGAGTATCCCAAAATTCTTTAAAAATTGGTTCCATTGCCAAGACAAAGAAACCCGTAGTTTCAAATGATGTGGTACATGATCCCAGAATAAAATATCATGAATGGGCAAAAAAAGAGAAGCTCAAGTCTTTTGCAGGATATCCAATATTATACAAGGGCGAAGTCGTAGCTGTTTTAGCTATTTTCAGTGTGAAGTCCCTCTCACCGAGCGATTTTGAGATTCTAGGAATATTCTCAGACCAGCTCTCAAAGGAGCTTTCAGGTTTTTTTGAAACAAAGGACTTTCTTCTCATTTGAGGAAAAAATTAACAGTCATTTCGATCGTTTTGCCAATATCCAGTGTGGCCATTTCAATTTATTAAATCAATTTTGGCAAGGCAACCTGTGGAATCTGAACTTGTAGAGATAACAGAAGGAAGTACAAAACTTTTGGTACCAAGGGAATCGCTGTCAGAAAAAACGCCTCCAAAGGAACCTGCATTTTTCAACCCAAGAGCAAGAATTAGTAGAGATTTTTCAATAATAGCATATTCTGCATTTCTTAAAAACTTCAAGGGTCCAAAGATCTTTTTAGATTCACTCGCTGGAATTGGAGCAAGAAGCATCAGAGTTGCAAATGAAATAAAATCAGTAGAAAAAGTAATAGTAAATGATGTCAACCAGCAAGCCTTGGAGATTGGAAAAAATATTGCAAAATTAAACCAAGTTACAAAATGTGATTTTTCAGAAAACGAAGCCTGTAGGTTTTTGAGTCTTCACTCAACAAGAGATGGACGCGGTGCAATTGTAGATGTTGATCCATTTGGTTCACCCTCTCGTTATCTTGATTGTGCGATGAGGGCAACATTTCATGGTGGACTCTTGTCAGTAACAGCTACTGACATGACTGTACTACATGGAATATTTCCAGAGGCATGTCAACGCAAGTATTATGGAACTCCCATTAGAACAATATACGGAAATGAGATAGCGTTACGATTGATTCTAGGATGCATGAACATGGTAGCAGGTAGAATGGATATTATGATATCACCATTATTTGTCCAGCACAACATGCATTACTACAAAGCCTATGTCAAAATACTTGTTAGAACAAATACCAAAAATTGTATGGGGTATATTTTACATTGTGACAATTGTGGGAACAGAAAAGTTGTACATGACATAGAACATACATGCAATATTTGCAATTCAAAGGCAAAGCTTGCTGGACCTCTCTGGACAGAAGGTCTACACGACAAGAATTTTGTTGATTCCATGGTATCGGATGAGAAAAACTTGACAGTTGACAAGTCTTGTAGAGTTGTCCTTGAAAAGTGTCAAGAAGAGATAGATATGCCTCCCACGTATTTTACTCTAGATGAGATTGGACATAGAAAGCAATCTGCTCCACCCTCTCTTGCCAAGATAATAGAAAAGATCAAAGAAGTAGGCAAGAAGGCTACAAGAACAAGCATGAATCCCACAGGATTCAAGACAGATGCCACTATAGATGAGATTCTATCCTTGGTTTAATTTCCAAGATATCCCAAGCAGACATAATACAGTTCACTGCTTGATTTTCTACTTGCTTGAGGTTTTCTCAATTGTACTTTGGCAAACTTTTTTCTGATATAATCTCTAAACTCAATAGAATACTGACCATCAAAGACCTTGAAAAGTGCGTTGCCTTTTTTTGCCAACACCTGATCCATTATCTTGCTTGCCGCATAATTGAGCGAGATTTGTCTTGTGTGATCCACATCCCACATTCCAGTCACTGTCGGAGACAAGTCGCAGATGACAGCATTCACTTTACCTCCAAAATAATCAAAAACTTGTTCCACAATAGATTCATCTTCAATATCCCCCCTGATAAAATGAACCTCAGGAATTTCTTCAACATATGATTTGTCAATGCCCATAACTTGTCCCCTATTTCCTGAAAGTTCATGTGCGACTTGACTCCATCCACCAGGAGAGCAACCCAGATCCAAGACAAAAAATCCAGGACCTATTATTCTGTATGATGTGTTTAGTTCTTTTAGTTTGTATGCAGCTCTGCTTCGATATCCTTCTTTGTGTGCTAGTTTCCTATACAAGTCACGCCTTGCATCGATTAATTTCATTTTTTAGCCTTCTTTGTAGAAAGTTCTGTCAATACCCATTGTTCAATCAAAGGACAAGTTCTCGGACTAATTTCGCCTTCAAGCGTACACTTTGATTCCACTGGACATATCAGACAAGGAGCAGATTCTATTGATTGTGTTGTTACCGGTACGTGTGCGATCTTTAGCTTGTAAGTCCAACGTCCGTTTTCAAGGATTTTTTCTCTTTTTACCAAGTGCTGTCTTTCAAGCTTTAGTGCAAGTCTTGAGCCATCTCTGCTTGAGAGTTTGAGTTTTTTCCAGAGTTCGCTTTGGAACATGCCGTTGTCGCCGCGTTTTGCAACCAAACCCAAGACAGTTGTCTTTAATTTATCCATGTCAAGTCCTTCTATCTGGAAATTTTCGATCTCTTTTTCATCAATTGCTTCAAGCTCTTCTTCTGAGAGTTCAGCCTCCTTTTTCTTGTCGCCCTTAGACTTTTTCTTTTCTATCTTGTCAGATTCTGCTTGCTTGTCAACCTGTGGTAATTCTTTTTTCTTTTCTGCCTTGGCTACTTCCTTCTTGTCTTCAGCCTTTTTGATTAGTTTTTTTTCTTTTTTAGCCATATTAATCACTAAATTATAACATTACTCCAGTATTACTGGCACTCGTGCAATATAATAACATATAATTTTCTTATTGTACCCTAATGTTAGCCATTACACTAATGCTGTTTTGGTTGGTCTTGTCTTTCATTTCTGCCATGATTTGATATATACCGGGTTTGTCAATCACAGAAGAAAACGTATCCTGAATTGGCAGAGATGAGTTAGTTTGTGCAAAGCATTGTGTAAAATAAGCGTGCTGAACAATTACCTGTTTTGGAGACGTATTTGGATCGTATATCGTCATGTACAAGTCACCGCAATCAAATGAAGTGTCATTCACCATCACTTTAAAGTTCAATGGTGTTGATGCGGTATAGTTACTTACAAGATTTAGCAGTCGGATTTGTTTATCACCTTGTTGCTGTCCAATGTTTGATGGAAATTTAAATTGCCACATATTTAATTGCCTATCAGGCTGTCCCAAAACATCAGACAATACATATCCCCCAAAAATCAATGATGCGATTATAGGAAAGACAAAAACAAGATAAGCAATTTTTTTTACTGCCAATTATGATATAACTGCTCTAGTTCCCATATATCTATTTGGTCGAAAAAGATTCAAGTAACAAATTTGACGAATAAGTTAAATCACAGCCAAGCCAATAGCCGCTAGATGCGACTTAGAAAATTTAGAGTTCAAGGCTATCGTTGCATTCATGATTCAGGGGAAATCAAAGTTGGGGATCTCGCAGCATTTGTTGGAAGAAATGAAAGTGGCAAAACTACAATTTTAGAAGCTCTTACGTTACTTAACAAAGATACAAAACTTTCTGAATTAGATTTGTGTGATGAAATGAATGAGGAACTCAAGTCCGAGATAAGATTGGCAGAGGGAGAATTTGTGCTAAGTGAGAAAGAGACCGCATTAATTCGAGAGAAATTTCCAAACCTTCAGGACATAAGAAAGATGAAGATCTATAGGACGAATAAACATACTAGAGTACAATATGATTTTGGTGATGTAAAAATCAGCGGCGAGGCAAGTAAAAGACTCAACTCTTGGGAAAATTTTGTAGAGAGAATCAAGTCTTTTGTAGCAGCCATGCCAAACCCAATACGAATCAGAGTTGATACCAAGTTTCTAAATGCCCCACCACCACGAACCCGAGAAGTCTTTATGGATATGATGGCCGAATTTAACAATAACATTTACCTGATTGCATCACAGGAACCTCAGGTGATTTCAGAATGGAAAGACATCTACCAAGATTTGGAAACCATATTTGACAACATGTTAATAGGAACAAACGAACGTTCTGCCCTAGATAATTTCATAGAGGATAAGTTACATCCAAGATTTGTCTACTTTTCAGACTACAAAAAAATACTTGGAAATATTGATCTTGAGGAATTTGTCAGGGAGACAAAAGGGATTAGATCAAAGGGATTAGAATATGTTGAAGAGTTTGACAAGGCAGAGACTGTAAATAATTTATTTTATCTAGCAGAGCTTGATGCTCAGAAGCTAGAAGAGGTTAGAAGCAGTCCATCAAGATTGATAAAATTATTACACACTGCAAGTAGAAGGCTCAGTGAGAAACTCAACCCGGCTTGGAAGGGAGACCCCATTCATGTTGAACTCAGATGGAATCCTGGAAATGTTTTGAGCGTAGTCATATCAGACGTACACAAGGATGGCACTGTGACAAATACCGGGTTACTTAATAGAAGAGCAGAAGGGTTCAAGTGGACTTTTTCATTTATCGTAAACTTTGCAGCGGAGACACAAAAAGCAGAACTAAAGGAAGCAATACTTTTACTTGATGAGCCTGCCAGAAATCTCCATCCTGCACAGCAGAGAGGAATTTCAGACTTGCTAAAAGGACTTGCGGGTTCCAATCAAATACTTTATGCAACTCACTCACCCTTTATGATATTTGATTACACACAAGGAAATCTGTTGGTAGTAGAGCTTGACAAGAGAAGGCATCTAAGTAAGATCTATTATGATTATTGGAATGCAGACGATCAAACTCTTATTCCAATATTGTATGGTCTGTCAAGAGGCCTTGTAGAATCTATAGTAGACAAACAAATAGGCTTCAACTCTAGGCCTGTGATAATAGTTGAAACCATGTCAGATTGCATGTATCTAAATGCATTTGACAGATTCCTAAAGGATCCAAATCTTTCCATGAATCCACTTAACATAGTTGCAGCATACAATAAGAATTCGGTTATGCCACTTGCAATATTTTATAAAAATCATGGGTATGATACTTTTATACTATTGGACAATACGGAGGAATCAAGAAAAATTTCTGCAGAACTACAGTCTAATGAATTTAAATCAGTACAAATGGTCTTTTTTGAACTTGCAGGACAACCAAAATTGTTCATCGAAGATCTTTTGGTGGAAGATGATTATCTTTATGCGGTAAACCAAACTTATGAAGTCAGATTAAGAAAAGAGGGGTATGTAACATTGACCAAAGATCAGGTGGCAAGCAAGGGCAAGAAAAGCATAATAGACAATCTAAATGAAATTTGGAAAGAAAACCAACATCTGGGTTGGGAGAAATTTGACAGAGAGGATATTTGCAGATATATTTGTGAGAAGATAGTATTAGGTGAGACAGACTTTTTATCAGATAAGACAAAGGACCAATTTAGGTCATTGTACAGATTGATTGCAGAGAGAATAAGACAGAATCAAAACCTAGGAATCCAGTCATCTGCAACCAGTAATCGATGAGGCAGAAAATATCAGCATTTGTACTTTACTCATAAATCATACCAGAACACAAGACGATAAAGTAGAATTTCTTATTAAGATTTAATTTAGAGAGAGGTTGTGAGTCTATGAGTAACGTGTTATTAAAATCAGTTATTGTTCTTGCTTTACTTTTGGGCAGCGTATTTACAACATGTGTCGTATACCCAGTTTATGCAGATTCAGGATTTGTAACTGTAACTGCAACTAATGCCGGGGGACAAACGGTGATTTCAGTTAGCAATAGTGCAAATAATACTGGAAATATTGTTTCATTTACTTTGCAGATAACCGGAGGAGGTACCTTCAAATCATTCAATATACAAAACGACTGGACAGGTGCAAAGACTTCACCAACTACTGTGGCATTTAGTGCAATAGCTCCACTTGCTCCAGGAATGACAACATCTTTTGAAATCCAGACAGACCAGCAAGCACCAACCATGACTTGGAAAACATCAGATGGAGAATCAGGCCAGATAGGAGTTCAGCAGACTAATACCAACTCAATAGGAGAGACTACTCAACAACTTGGTAATAATTTGGGCAGCAATCCCAACAACAATCAGAATACTAACAAAACATCAGAGACTACTCAGACAATACAACAACCGCCCAAAGGCATACTTGATACATCAACATTTAGAATCATTCCTTCCACCCCATCTCCAAATTCTCACATTCGTGTAGTCGGTTTTAGTTTTTCAGCACTGACCAGTCTTGATTTGTACATAGGCAATGACAAGATAGGCTCATTTTCATCGGATGACAAAGGAAACTTTGTCACAACTGTACTTGTACCAGACTCAGAACAGCCAGGCAGTGTCAACTTTATTCTAAAGGATCAGCAAAATAACCAAAAAACATTCTCTACAAATATCAAGGCACCATCAAGTCGTAACAGTGGTCCAGTTACAAATATCCCTCTGACACTAAACGTTGATCCCATATACCATAGAGGAGAGACAAAGACAATTAATGGTACAGATAATCCTCAGAGCACCATAACTATAACCCTGCTAGATCCAAAAGGAAACCCAATAACAACTTCGGTGGTACAATCAGATAAAGATGGAAATTATGCAATGAAAGACGTAGTGCCAACTGATAGAGATTTTGGTAAATATTCAGTTACAGCATCAGATGGAAAGAATCAGGTAACTAAACAGTACAACGTTGTTACAACCCACAATATTTCAGTTGTGTCATCTGCTACAAGATACGAACCGGGACAAATAGTTGTCATAAATGGCACCTCAATCTCAAATCAGCTCGTGCATTTTGTAGTGACAGATCCTACCAATCAACCCATTTATTCAAAGGATGCAAATGTTACATCGGCAGGCACAGTTTCCATGTCATACCAGTTAGATGATTCAGCCATAAAAGGAACCTATGAGGTAACCGCAACACAAGGCACTGATCTTGTGACTATTTTCTTTGGAGTAGGCCAAGACGTATCTCCACCCATAACAGCAACATTAGACAAGCTTAGTTATCAGAATACAGACAATCCTGTTGTAAGTATTACAGGCCCTCCATCCTCAACTCTGAATCTTATCATAGTAGACCCTTCCGATACACAAAAGTTTGCAGACATTATCAATCTAGGATCAAGTGGACAGGCAACATATTCATTTAATTTGACTTCATATACACCGGGAATTTATTCCGCCGTAGTCTCTCATGCAGAAGAAAAAGTGGAGAAACCATTTGCAGTAGGACTTTCAACTAATACTGGACAAATTTCACTTAGTATTGTAAAGGATTCATACTTGCCAGGAGATAACATCATAATTATTGGAACCACTGCCAATGCAAATAGCCTTCTCCAAATTTCCTTGACTGACCCTAATGGACAAATAGTAAAGACAATACAGACATTCTCAGACAAGACGGGTCACTTTTCTTCATTTGATTTCAGCCTCCCGTCTACTGCAATTCCAGGAACATGGAAACTAGATGGTACCAGTGGAGTCAATCACTCATCCGTACCATTAATTGTAAAGTCATCAAAACAAGCAATCACCGTTTCTCTGGATAGGTCTTCAGGCGCATACACAAGAGGAGATATTGTAACAATCTCTGGAACCGATGCAGGTGTTACTGCAGAAGTTGACATCACCATAAACGGCAATAGCACTGTTATTGACAAATTGCCCACTTCGTCAACAAACCGAGGAGACTATAGTACAGCTTGGCAAGTTCCACGCGATGTCAATCCAGGAACATATACAGTTGAGGCATCTTCCATTACAGGCAAAGCAACAATCAGCATAACAATTCAATAAGGAATCAATTAGCAATATTTTTTACATCCAATACTTGAGAACGATTTGTGAACCTAAAGAACAAGATAGATGAAATACCAGACTTTCCAAAAAAAGGAATTTTATTCAGAGACATCAGCCCGCTCTTAAGAGATCCAGCAGCTTTATCACTTGTAATAGACGAATTTACAAAAATAATACATCCAAACGATGTAGATGTTTTTGCAGGAATAGAATCAAGAGGTTTTCCCCTGGCTTGTGCATTGGCTCTCAAATACAATAAAGGAATGATAATGATTAGGAAGCAGGGAAAATTACCAGGTGCTACTTACAAAACAACATACAGCATTGAATATGGAACTGCAACAATGGAGATCCAAACTAATGCAATAAAGAAAGGTCAAAAAGTGTACATTTGTGACGATCTGCTTGCGACTGGAGGTACCGCAAAAGCAGCTGCAAATCTAGTTGAAAAAATAGGTGGTAATGTATCAGGTTTTGCTTTCATAATAGAATTAACTGATCTGAAAGGATCAAAATCAATCAAGGGTTACAAATACAACTCGTTGGTGAAATATTGATAGAGCAAGCAGAAATAGGAATCTTTGGAGGAACTGGAATATATGATTCAGGTCTTCTCAAAGAAAGCAAAGAAATTACAATAGATACTCCATTTGGCAAGACTTCAGATTCTATAACAGTTGGAATTTACAAGGGAAGAAAAGTTGCATTCATGCCAAGGCATGGTAAAAAGCACACTATTCCACCTCACTTGATAAACTTTAGAGCAAATATCTGGGCGTTCAAAGAGATGGGAATTAAGAGAATCATAGCGCCATCAGCAGTTGGAAGTCTCAAAGAGGAATTAAAACCCGGAGATGTCGTACTTCCATCACAGTTTATAGATTTTACAAAATCAAGAAAATATACGCTTTATGAAGACAGCAAAGTCATTCACATATCAGTAGCTGATCCATTTTGCCCTGAGCTTCAAAACGTTGTTTCCAATGTAACAAAGAAAATGAATTTGCACATTCACAAAGATGCTACATACATTTGCATTGAGGGACCAAGATTTTCAACAAGAGCAGAATCAAAATTTTATAAAAATGTGATAGGTGCAGACATCATAGGGATGACGCTGGTTCCAGAATGCCAGCTTGCGCGAGAAGCCCAGATGTGTTATGTGTCAATTTCCACAGTAACAGATTACGATGTATGGGCAGACAAGCCAGTTACTGCAAAGGAAGTCCTAGAGACTTTGTCTAAAAATGTAGGAACAACGAAGAACATACTGTCACTGCTTTTTGATTCCATACCAGAACAACGCGGCTGTCTATGCCACAAGGCATTTGAAGAAGCCCAGTTCTAGCCATCTGCAAAGGATTCTTTTGTGAGCCCTTCTGGAAGAGTGATATCTCCGCGAACAAGCTTTTGCTGGAGTTCGTTTATCACTTCATCTACATCATAACCAAGGTTCACAAGACTCTTTTCCACCACCTTTGATATTTTGGCACCAATGTTATGACCGCCTATTCTGCCAAAGGCTATTGCGTTGAACTTGAACGGGTGGCCATCAATATTAAAAGTACCAGTTATCTTGGCAGCTATTTGACTACCACGAACATTATTGATATGAACTTGAATGTCCATGTGAGATTTAGATCTCTACTGCTTTGTTAATTGAGGTTTCGATAAGAAAGCTCCAGTGCTTATCATCATCAATCTTAAAATCATTTACCCCAAGTTTTATTACTTTTTCATCAATACATTCATGTTGAATTTCGTCATTTTGTTTTATCTTTATTAATTTCCATTTATCCTTGTGTTTTTTAAGATTGCATAAAAGTACAGCCCATTTTTGATCTGGGGATATTTTGGGCATTCCAACATAGTCTACAATGCTGTCTATTCCGAGTTGTTTTTCTTCACAGAAAATTTTCTTGCACTTTACACATCTCCATGTATCAACCGAACCTATTGTTCTTCTTTCATAATTTAGATTGGTGACTCCATAGTATACTATTTCATGATTACAAGAAGATTCTTCGTCTGTGGACATGTTTCCTCCTCCATTATTGGTCATATTTAGTTCTTGCATCATCATATGGTTTTTCTAAAACAATTGAGATGTTATCTACCAAGAGATTCTTCTTAAATGAAATGTTTTCTCTTTCGCACATTCTTCTATACATATTGACAATAGCAAATCTAGGATGCATTGATTCAAACTCTGTTTTTGTGATATCAATAAAGCCTCCATTTTGAATAAGGCTTGTTGCTACTTGATGTGCAGCATCTTCAGATATGTTCAGATCATGTGCTATGTCTTTGGCAGACATTTTGCCTTTTTTTACAACCAAGACATAAACTTTGGATTGTATTGGAGACAATCGAAGCTCTGAGACAATATTTTCCTCGACGGTATCAATATTGACACTCATGGATATTGAGACTCATAATGCCATAAATAAACATGCCAAAATCATAGCTGAAAATAAATATGGAATACAGTCAATCGTTTCATGAGATTAATCATAGGATTAACTGGAAGTTCTGGAATCATATACGGTGTAAGAATGCTAGAAGTTCTCAAGCAATGCAATGTTGATGTTCATCTAGTCATGACGGAATGGGCAAAGAAATGCATGGCATTAGAAACTGATTATGATTTGAAATATGTAAAATCATTAGTGGGACACTATTCAGATGATTCAAACATGGCTGCAAGTGTTTCAAGTGGAACACACAAGACAGATGGCATGATAGTCATTCCCTGTACCATGAAGACACTTTCAAGCATTGCCAACGGATATGAAGAGACTCTGGTTGCCCGAGCTGCCGGGGTTACCATGAAAGAATCTCGCAAGCTAGTTCTAGTTCCAAGAGAGACTCCACTTACCAGCATTCATCTTGAAAATATGCTCAAGCTTTCAAGAATTGGAGTAGTCGTATTACCAGCCATGCCAGGTTTTTACAACAGACCAAAGAACATCGATGATATTTTGAATCATGTAGTAGGAAAGTGCTTGGATCAATTTGGAATTGAGCACAACCTGTTTAAAAGATGGGAAACTACCTGAGTATGATTATCTACACAGTAGAATTATGAAACAATTGTACATTTGCTTTTGATCAAAATTCTACGAGTGTTTATATTTGGAGCATAGTTAAATCATACAGAATATCTTTGGCAAGCTACAAAAGCAGATACTCTAATGACAAATCATTTGATATTATCATTCCCTTGATGGTTTTACTATTCTTGGGTGTAGTGTACATGCTTTCACTTAGATCTTCACAGGGGTATGTCAATTTCATACTTATCGGAATAGCTGCTATGATTATGATCTATTGGGTCAGAGTATTAAAAAAGATGACAGTGGAGAGTACTCCACAATATACACCAAAGGAAGCGGACACAAAGAACTGGGTGTATGACCTCATAAAGGGAGAAAAAGAGATAATATTCGTAGCAGAAGTGCCAGGCCCAGAGGACCAAGTAACTGTGAGATTGATTGATAAAATCCTATACGTGCGAGGCTCGGGACACTTTTCAAAAGAAGTTCCGATTGAGACAACACCAGACATGGGAATTCATGATTTCAAGTACAGAAATGGTGTTCTCACCTTACGAATTAAAAAATTAGAAACTCTTTGATTCTTCTAGCTTTGCTGGAAGATATTTGTCTGTAATATTAGTAAGGCCATACTTTGAGAATGCCTCAAGTTCTGCCTTTCTCTTCAACTTGAGAAAGACCTCAAGTTGTTTTTTCCAGTTTCCTTCTTGATATCTAGGATCTTTTTGAAGGTCATAGATTCTCTTTATGTCAGATTCGGTCATAGGAATTGTAGGAAGTTTGTATTTTTCAATATCAGTTGCCCAGACACCCAACCACTTGGCATCTGGTACAGTCAATTCCCTCAAGTGAGCTGCATTTGCAGAACCAGATTTTATTACCATTGCAATGTGTTCACCATACACATCACCGTCAGCCAATATAACAACAGGCAACCCCATTTCTGTGTTCAATCTTCTCAAAAGATTTCTTGTTGACCTAGGAGCTTGACCTGCAGTATCTACAATTATAGACTTGAATTTTTTATGAACTTTTTCTTCGACGAATCTTGTAAAAAGACCACCCTTTTCTATGGCAATTACAAGTTCTGCACTAGTGTCAACAAGTTCAGCACTGCTCAAACTTGGACCTATCAGATATCCATCAGGATGATCTGACAGATTCATCCTTTTTCCTTCATATCCTGGAACAGTATACTCTATTGTCAGGTCACCAAATACGCTGCTTCGTTCCTCAGGAAATATGTGAAATTCTTCACGCGGGCTTGTGAGCACAGCTTCAAGGTCCACTATTATATTGTCAGACTCTGGCTGATCCTCGAAATCAATACTAAATGCCTGTGATGAATAGTAAATATCTCGCAATGTGGATGATTTTCCCTCTCGCACTAACCTGTTTACAAAGAAAGCAAGCCATGCAAGCTGTGTGTAAGAACGTAATTGGGACATGTTTCTGGAACTGCGAACAGCGTTAGCACTACCCAAAATGTATTGCCTTATTTTTTTATCATAAACAATATTGCTTACAGATCTACTTGGTATAACAAATTGTGGAAATTTTCCCTTGTCTAGATTTTCATATATGCTAAGACCTTGTTGTTCCAACATTGACAGCAATCTTTTCTTTCTTGTTTCTGCGGTCTTTGCGCTAGACTTGTTCTTCAATCTCACTTCCCATCCTTATTAGTTGGTTATAATTTGGTTCTTTTTTCTTTCCAGCAAGCTCAGTAGCAAATTGTGCAATGAGTGGTACATATTTTGAATAAAGATTTGCCCGCTTTTTTGCCATGTCCGCGGCCCCTTGTCGTGACATGTGAACAGCTAGCTTTCTTGCCAAGTACTGTAACGCATTCTTTAATTCTCTTTCAAGCTCGGGTCTATCTGCTACATTTTCTTTTCCTACAGTCTTGTAAGGAATTCTAGTGGAACAAATATGGGATACTATGACAAGGGGTGGATCTCCTTTTATTTTATATCTAGTCCATTCAGTTTCGTTAACTATCTTAAGTACCACATCACTTCCCTCATCATACAAGAGCGGTATACGATTTGCAAAACGGTAAACTTTGAGTCCGTTTGGTGGAATATCTCCGCCATAAGCAATGCCCATTTCAACTACGAAAGGAAATCCAGAATATGCCGATGCATTGCGTTGCCAAACTGCTGCAAACTCGGGGTTGAAAAACTTCATTATTCCTTTTGAGAGTGGTTCTTCCCCGAGAGGTGCCAAGCAGCTAGGATCAGGTGCAAGAAATTCCTCGAATTTTTGAAGTGCATCGGCTAGTTTTACCAATTCCTCGTTTGTCATGCTGCCTATTCTTTTGTCTGGCTTGAACTTGGCAAATTCACAGAATTTTTCAGCAGTTGTAGGTCCGACCCTCTGAAATCGTTTTGTCAAGAATGTGAGAAGGGTATCGCCTTGAACAGTACTTGCAAGTTGTTTGTAATACGGACTCTCTGGGCTTAATTCCACTGCATGAGACTGTGATTCGCCAAAGTCCCAATATGTAATAGTTTTATTTGCAACGTCAATATCATCGATCCTAATTTTTTGCAGTCCTTCAAAATCAATATTCAGAAATGACATTACGGAAATTACAGTTCTTACGGGTTTTGATATGTCAGACCAGCGTTTCTGTGCACGCTCTAGTATTTCTTTTGGTGATAGATTTTTTTTCAAGCTCAATTCTTTTTTGACTTTGTCAATCATCTTATTGTCTATGGTTGGAATCTGATAATGTGTATCAGTAATCATTCTTCTAATAGTCTCAACATCAATACCATGCGGATGAGGTTTGATAACGGTGGGAGGACGCGGCATATCTTTTACAATTCTTGCATAATGGAATTTTTCTCCAGCTGGATCTTCAAACGTTATCGATGCATAGGGTGTGATCAAAGAAGTTTGATATACGTAATCTCTGATTTTGGATCCTGCTTTTGAGTAATCTCCTTCAAGAACAATACTTACTGTAAGACCTGTCTTTGATCCTTCTTTCGTTGTATGTTTTTGTATGACTGGTTTGTTTTTCTGAATGTCAAGCAGCATAACAAACTCATCAAGTGATTTTCCATCAGAGCAACTCTTCACAGTCACTGGTTTGTTAGTAGTGATCTGACCATAAAGTATAGCCATCGTAGCTCCAAGGCCAAACATACCTCTTGCTTGTTTGAGACCAAACTTGGATCCATAAAGAACAGTGCCAAAAGCAAGAGGAATGTGTTCAGGATCAATTCCGGGACCATTATCTTTTACAGTCAAGATGTAGTGTTTTGGATCTGCTTGTTCAGGATTAACGGCTTTTATCGAGAGGTGAATATCAGGAAGTATTCTCCTGTGGTCACATGCATCAAGTGCATTTTCCACAAATTCTCTAACCGAAGTATAAAGCGATCTGGTGGGATTACTAAATCCTGCAAGGTCTCTGTTTCTGTAAAAGAACTCACTTGGGGATATTTGACTAAAGACTTCTTTACTCAAGTATGTTTCCACCCTCCCAAAGTTGAAGTTTTTCTAATTTTTGTCTACGTCGTGACTCTTGAAGATCATTGTAAACTTTTCCATGGGTGCTACCACTTGAAATAGACGTTATTGCGTTTACAGCAGATTTTAACTGTGTTCCATCTCCAATTATGGCAACAGTTCTACCATAAACAGATACTTTGGCACCGCTTAGGTCTTCGATGTTTTTCCTAACACGACCACCTTCACCTATTATTCTGCTCTTTATCCTCTCAATTTGAGCAGGAGACTTGCCAGCAAATTGGCGCAGATCCATGATATGCAAGGAGGTTTCCTCCTGAACAAGACGCATTGCATTCTCTGCTGAGAACCCACGACCTATGGCCATTACAATTTCTTCAGCCTTAAATGGCATTATATTTTCAACGTCACCCACTCCCTTTATGACTGTCTCGCCTGTTTGACTGTCAATGGTTAATGAGACAGAGCAAATTTTTTCTATTTTGGCTTTTATCTTTCCAGATTTTCCAATCAATACACCAACACGATCAACTGGAATTAGTATGATTTTCTCAAAGATCATTTTGTAACCCTCTCAAATACATCAATTGGATTGTCCACCGTAAGTCCTCTCTTAACAAAGAATTTGGTAATATTACTAATATCTCTTTCAAGAAATTCTTTTGTTTTAGGATGTCTTATATCTACTGCCGAGCCAAAATCAAAAACCACCGGTCCGTTTTCTGTCTTGAAAATATTATATTCTGAAAGATCAGCGTGTACCAGTTCTGCTTTTCGATATAGATCAGAAATGATTTCTATCGTCTTTTCATAGTCGGTGTAATCCACTTCAGATTCAACCAACGTAGGTGATGGAACACCATTAGATCCTATAAATTTCATTACTAGAATATTTTTTACCACGGTGATTGGTTCTGGACATGGTATTCCAGTGTTAAAAGACTTGCTTAAATTGCGGAATTCTTTTTTTGCCCACAACTCTACAAGAGATCTGGTTCCTTTTTTTATTCGTGTAAATCGCGGATCACCTATAAGATAAGGATAACGTTTCTTAAAGTTAGATGTAGTGACAAGATAAATTTTTACAGCAAGATCTTGACCAGACGGATCAACTGCCCAGTACATTTGAGATTCTTTTCCCGCACCTACTGCACCGTTGACATATGAGATGATGCCATTGTTTATCATTCGTGAGAGAAGCATCACGGTTGATTTATCAAATACTGCTTCGAGCACTTTGTCTTTATCAAATATTCCCTTCTCGGTTTTTCTTGCCCTCTCTTTTCCGGCAAGTCTAAGGTTCATCTTTTTTGCAAGTTTGTCTTGCAATCCTAAATCAGATTCTTCAGGGCTTGAATCTTCAGATTCATCATTTGATTCCAACGAGTCTAGGTTATTTTCCTCTTGGACTTCATTGAACTCATCTACAGAATCTTCACTCATACTGATTTTGCTCCTAGTAACAATACAGTTTGTAATACAAACCTTGTAAAATCGATTGCTGTCAGAAATCTTGCGGCAATAGTCCCTTTTGTTTTAACATCTCAACTTGTGACAGGGTATATCTCCAAGTAATATCTCCGCGATCATCAGATTTGAAATCCCATGGAGCAATTGTTACAACATCATTATCCCTTATCCAGATTTTTCTCTTTAGTTTTCCTCTAATTCTGCCCATTCTTGTCTTGTCATCAGTACATCTTACAAGTATATGATCACTGCCCAAAAGTTTTACAACTCTTCCTAATAGTTCACCTTCGCCAGGCAACTGCATTTCCTTCAATTCACTTTCGTTTAGTACTTTTCGCTTACCCAAAATTCTCAGACAATAATGCATTCAGTATGTATATAATCGTTGTATTTTCAAAATTTGAAAACAATGAGGAAAGGAACTCCCTCAATTTCTTTTACACCTTTTGCAGATCCTATCCCTATTTTTATTGAAAGATCAATTGTTTTTTTACCAACCATGTTTATTATTGAAGAAGTTCGTAGAAGAGATTCTGCCTCTTTTTCGTCAACTATACGGTCTCCATAGTAACTCTTGGTAATGGTTACATCTAGATCAGATTGCCTAACTGTTCTACCAACTAATTCGGCATCACAGATATTTAGCAGCCTATTGTTCTTTTGATTCACTATCTTAACTGCAAAATTCATTTACGCATATTGACCCTTTAAGGGTGATCTTGCTCCACATGCTTCACACTTGAGAAGGGTCACCCTGTTTTCTTTTTCAACCCGGGTATCTGGACTTTTACAAGTTGGGCATTCAACATATTCCTTGAGATATCTATTCAAAAGTGCTGAAAATTCATGAGGATCTTTTTTGCCTACAAAGACTGCTTTGTCGCCTCCAAACTGTGCAGGAGTTGCAAACTCTTTTGATAGATATTGTAAAAGCTTTTCAGGATCTCTTCGCAGTATTTTTGGAAATTCTGAAAAATTTCTGAAAAATGTTCTATTTCCTTGCCACATGATATCTACTTTGGGAAGTTCAAATCTTGATGTAGAGCTAGTCTTGGTCTGAGATACTTTATCCTGAATATTCTTTAGTAATTTTTCATATTCGGCTTTTGTCAACTATTCCAGTATGAGAATCGCCACCTATATGGATTTACATGATAAATTTGCCACTTGACACGCATAATGCATGATTAGTCATGAAGACTTGCTCTAAAATTGCTAATTCTATTTTTTAGTGAAAATATAATGTATTTTTACAAATTTGTGTCAATTGTATACTAGCCTCTAAATTTTGGCGTACCCTTGGGTTCAGGCAAGACTTGCCTAGAATGAGTTTTGTTTACCAGCCCTCTAAATACACCCGTCATCATTTCGAGTTCTTTTTTTCTATCCCTCATATCTTGTGTCCCTTTAAATAATTCAATTAGCATTTTAGCGTTTAGTTCAAGATCCATGTCTTCAAGGAACTTTGCTCCACCTCTTATTACATCAGCAGCGTTGACCATCCTTTCTATAGCATCCAGATCAGTCGGGTTTTTTTCTAGTTTTTGTAGACAATTAAAGACAAGTTTAGTCAATCTTGAGCATTCTTCAAGGAACAGGTTTTTGTGCATCTCAATGAGAGCCATGCCATAGTACCGTACTTTCCCCATTTAAGGTGATCGTCAAGTAAAAATTCCCCTATATAGATAACAACATAATTTAGTACCATAATAGTTCTACCAAGAACTTATCCATACGTCCCGGACATAATAATCAATTGCCGCGAAAAGAATACAAAACAATCACAGTAAAATCAGAGGCTTTTCAGAAATTTGTAAAGGCCATAAGAGATGCAAAAAAGAATGATCCCTCCATGGATAATAGTACATTTCTAAATTCACTCATAACTAAATACCAGAAAAACAGGAGATCGTCCTGATTGAGGATAGATGATTCTGTTACGTCATGGCCAAAATAAAGATAAACATGTCAATTGGCGAACTAATGATCGAATTTACTGATACATCAGACTTGGAAAATCAATTAAAAAACATTGATCTTTCCGAGATAGAATCACTGCTTTCAAGAAAAATTCATTGTCATCCACATACAAAAGAATCCATACATGTAACCCCAAGAGAGGCACAAATTGTAGAAGAACTTGGTACCGTGAATCTATTGAAGGTATCAGAGGGAGGTCAAGATGCTACAAAACTTGCCATATTCTTGTCTGCAAATAAAATGAATTCGGAAGACGTCAAAAAGATAACAGGTATAACAATACGGAGTTGATAATATGTCAATAATAGAAAACCAAAACATCCCATCACTTTTAGAAATGTGGGAGTTCATTGGTAAAAATCTGAATCCAGTTGGAATGACACCAGACAAGGCAAGTTTGGATCATATGCAGATTTTTAGACTGTATGTAGAATTGCGAAATTTAGATAAAACATTCAGAGATTCAATACAGGTACATGTGTTAAGAAATGAATTGGCATATTCTTTGTTATCTACCTTGGTAAATTAGAGTATGACGTATCATAATTAAAAAATATAGAGTTACCGACCAAGTCCTTGTAACCAATAAGACTTTCATCTTAATTCCTTAAATGTGTATAACTAGGAGTATACACGGTGGCAAAAAACGAGAACGAGTCTTATAATTACAAGGAAGAGGATCTCAACATCCTGTTAGAACGCTATGAAAAAATGTCAGAAAAATACAGAAATTTATATGATAACTCGCCAGATCTTTATAGAACAATCAATATCGATGGCATCATTTTAGATTGCAACAAGACCTATGCAAGCAAACTAGGATACAAAAAAGAAGAGATCATTGGCAAAACAATTTTTGAGCACGTGTCAGAAAACAGTCAGAAACTATTACAAGATGCATATAACACGTGGAAAACTACAGGGATTGTATCAAGTAGAGAGATATGGTTAAGACGAAAAGACCAAACAATATTTCCAGTTTTGCTCAGCGCTACCAGTCTATACGGTAACGATGGTATGCTTGTAGGAAGTAATACTACGATAAAGGATATGACTGAGATCTATAACGCAAAAAAAGAAATTGAAGAACACAAACTAAAAAATCTCAATGTCATAGGAGATCTCTCCGCTAGAATATCACATGATTTTAGAAATCCCATATCAATAATCAGAAATAGTCTAGAACTAATGAAGATGCAAAACCATGATCTCAGTGAGAAAAACAAGAATCACATATTGATGATGGAGCGGGCCATTGCCAGAATATCTCACCAGTTAGAAGAGGTTTTAGACTATGTCTTGCCAAGACCACTGGATCTTCAGATCCATTCATTATGTAATATCATAGAGGCTGCAATCTCCAAGATAGACTTTGGAAAAGTAGTGTTGAGCGTTCCAAAAGAGGATCATATCATAGTATGCGATGGAGCAAAAATTGAGATTGTTCTTACTAACCTCATACTAAATGCGGTTCAAGCTATGGAGAAAAAAGGTAACATATTTGTAAAAATCAATGACATGGCAGATTCCATCACAATAGAAGTGGAAGACACTGGTCATGGCATACCAAAACATCTGATAGAAAAAATGTTTGAGCCCCTATTTACGACAAGACAGATTGGAACAGGTTTAGGGTTGGTCAGCTGCAAGAGCATCATAGAAAAACACAATGGAACAATCAACATACGCACTCAGATTGGAAAGGGAACTACATTCATCATAAAACTACCAAAACTCCAACCACTCAAGACTCCCGAGTTGTAGGGAACGTATTGGGATTTCTTTTGGCTACATTTAGAAAAAGAAGAAAAATGTACTAAGGCTTTCCTATTCGGAAGACATTAGTACCACATTTTGGGCACACGCCCTTGACCGCAGGTCGTCCGTTCTTTAGCTTAACTTCCTTTGGGTTTGAGATATCGACTTTTTTTCTGCATTTTACGCAGTATGCTTGAGTCATTTCAACTTCTTACGAATGAAGTGGTATATAGCAAGACGCTGTAAAAATTATTTCACTATACACTAGAGGGTGTTAAATTTTTACATGGTCTAATTCAGATCATAGATCCAGTTTTTACATAAAAATATGTGTTTTTATGATATTTCTTATGAGTAAAGGATTCAACGCCATGAAATTAACAAATTGACCAGAAGAATAATCAAATTGTTGAATGTAGGTATGCTTTTAAAAGCCCCAAAAAAGACTCATCTGAATGGCAACTAAAAAAGGTCTCATCATCACCATTATCACATTAGCAGTCATTTCAGGAGCAAGTTTTGTAGTATGGTTCCTCCCACAAAACCATGGATCTTTGTTTGTGGTTTCAGACTACAAAAGCGAGTTGGATAGTGTGAAAGAGAGGTATTCTCTCATCTCTGTAGATATGGAATCAAACCTAAATGGATTGTTAGACAAGACAGTGTCTCCGGATAATTTTACAAGCCAGGCCCAAATCTCATCGTCTCAGATTACTTCATTGATAACTGAGGTGGTGGAGAGTAACCCACCGGCAGAGTGGAAACACAGCTATGGTGCATATTATGAATCCCTCAAAAAGTATAACGATTACTTGGCTGAGACAATATCTCTTGCAAACAAGATCAAGGGAGAAGCATCCTCAAGTGATATCAGTGATGAGATATCAAAGCTTGACTCTCTCAAGAAAGAGTCAGACTCTTTAGCATCAGATTCAAATCAGACTCGTCCATAAAATTGTCAGAAAATACACGATTAGAGTCAGACATCTTGAAATATTTGTAAAATCGGTAGAAACTACATTAATTAATAGGAAATGCTATTTTCGTCTATACCATGTCAACAAAAGAGGCTAGTTTGCAAAGCGGAACAGCGGAGACAAAGACTAGCCGACTCTTGGTAATTTGTGTTGACAGAGATGACGATATTGGAAGCAAGGCAGGTGTTATTACTCCAGTGGTTGGACGTAATGCGTGCATAGAAGCAGCCCAACGACTTGCACTAGAAGATCCAGAAGATGCAGATTCTAATTCAATTTTTGCGGCTGTGAAAACATTTGAGGACTTGACAAGCAAAGGATATCAGGCAGAGGTTGCACTTGTTTCAGGCACACAACATAAAGGGGTACAAGGAGATGAAAAAATTGTTTCCCAAGTTAAGGCGATTACAATGAAATTTGCGGCAAATGGAGCAGTCATAGTATCAGATGGAGAGGATGATGAAAGTGTCATACCAATAATTCAAAATGTTTTGCCCATAGTTTCTGTAAAAAGAGTGGTAATGCGTGCAAGCAGATCAGTTGAATATTCTTATGCTGTTTTAGGAAGATACCTCAAGACAATTGCGTTTGATTCAAAATATTCCAAGTTCTTTTTAGGCGTTCCCGGAATGCTTTTGCTGATAGGAGGAGTAGCAACTGTTCTTGGGTTAACCCGAGAAATATTTGCAGTCCTAGTAAGCATTTTGGGAGGAGCATTTCTAATAAGAGCATTCGATATTGACAGAGCTTGGACAAATTGGAACAAGCCTACACCGGGAGGGTTCATACGAACATTTACGCTGGTGGCAGGAATTGTAATGATTCTCGCATCATTTACAGCTGGCATTGGCTCTGCAGTACCTGGCATCGCTACAAAACCTGATAGTATTTTGAAATTAGTTTTAAATCAACAAACAACTGGACTCTTCATATCAGGAATGTTGCCTTTCCTTTGGATGGGAATAGGATGCATTTTCGGAGGCTCGTTGTTAAGTAGTTGGTTCAAGGGAAGCATCAGATCAATTACAGACATACTAAGACTTATTGTACTAGTCACACTATATCCAGTTGTTTCCCAATTTACTACAATCATGGTAAAAGGAGAAAGTCCATTCACTCTCATTCCACCGTTACTAATCGGTCTTGCAGTAATACTGATATCAGCATCCTTACTCTTCCATAAATATAGAAAGAAGAAGGGTGGCGAAGTACTATCAGAATAAAAGATAAAGTTCTCAACTTGGGTGGTTTGTATAGCCTATACTCTAGAAGATTAGAAAATGATATTCAGAGTGGAGAAATGCCAAAACATGTTGCCATAATACTTGATGGGAATAGGAGGTGGGCAAAACGTAATCTGATCATGAAGATAGACGGTCATTTCAGAGGTGCTGACGCAGTAGAAAAATTACTGGACTGGTGTGAGGAACTAAATATCAAAATAATCACCTTGTATGTGTTATCAGCAGAAAATCTTGACAGAAAAGACGATGAATTAGACTATCTTTATGATTTGATAAATAAGAGATTACACAAGTTATACAATGATCCAAGAATACACAAGAACCGCATGAAGGTAAAGGCCATTGGCAGTATGGAATTGTTACCAGACTTTCTAAGAGATATTCTCAACAAACTTGAGGAAACTACAAAAGATTACGACGATCATTATCTAAATATTGCAATAGCTTATGGAGGACAAAATGAACTTGTTGATGCAATCAAAAAAATTGGCTCTAGAATCAAGGATGGTTCTCTTGACATCAATCAAATAGACAAAGAAGTAATCGAGTCTAGCCTTTATACCTCTCACCTGCCGCAATCGTCTCCAGACATGATATTGAGAACATCGGGTGAAAAACGGTTGAGTGGTTTTCTGCTTTGGCAGAGTGCATACAGTGAGCTTGTCTTTATGGATGTATATTGGCCAGAATTTAGAAAAATAGATCTCATGCGTGCAATTAGGACTTTTCAGAAAAGAGGTCGTAGGCTTGGAAAATAGAAATACTAGATGTAAGAAACTCCTTGTGTAAATGTTGGAAGAGAGATCTGCAGGTGCCATTATTTATCGCCAATCACCCGAAGGCAAGATGTATTTGTTGTTAAACTACCCCTCAGGTCATTGGGATTTTGTCAAGGGAAATATTGAGAAAGGTGAAACTTTCAAGCAAACTGTTCTAAGAGAGATAAGAGAGGAAACTGGAATAGAAGACATTACATTTGTAGACGGATTTGAAGACAAGGTAGAATACCATTATCAACGAGACGGCCAAGTCATACACAAGGAAGTTATTTTCTTTTTGGCAAATACGAAAACAAATAAAGTGGTTTTATCATATGAGCACTGCGATTATACATGGTTAAACTTCAATGACGCCCTTGAGAAATTGACCTACAAGACGGCTCAGAATCTATTCAAAAAAATTAAAGATCTATGAACTAGGTTAGATCTTGGAGTTTTTGCACTTCAAGTTGGGGGTTTTTCGAATTCAGTATTGTTCTTCCAACAATTAGATAATTTGCACCTGCATCTAATGCATCATTTGGGTCGCCACCCTGAGTTCCAATACCAGGTGAGTAGATCTCGAATTTTCCCCTTGCTTTCTTGGCTGATAGTTCTATGAGTTTTGGTACTGTAGCTCCAACAACTATCCCATCAACGTGTGATGAATAAGACCATTTCAAGAAAAGATCATGAATACTTGACATTTTTCCACTAGATGGATCTTGTACTCTCAAACCATAACCAAGCTTTGCTCCAGGATGACTCATGTGTACCAGAGTTATTACACCGTGACTATTACTGTGAGCATTTTTTACAAGTTGCAATAAATTTTCTGGACCCATTATAGGATTAGCTATTACAGCGTCAAATTCACTATGCCAGAGTCTTTGTAAAGTTACCATGTTAGTATTTCCAATGTCATTTAGTTTGATGTCAGCAATCGTTTGTAGTCCAAAATCATGTGCAACCTTGTTTATTCTCTTGATGCTTTTTTCGCCTAGAGGCAACAAGAGATGAAAATTAAATTTTATAGCACACAAGTGCTTGCCAAGTGTTTTAATGTTTTTCAGAGTATGTTTTTCAAGTAATTCCAAATTTATGCCATCAAGATCATTTGCCAGTATTACAGAGCTTCTAGAAGAAGAATCTCGTATTCTTTTTCGAAAACTACTCATAGCTTGACTAGAGGATGCTTACCTTTGAGTTTTATCACTTTTAGGTATGAGTATCCATGGTCATTCACGGTGCTGACAAAAGATGGTTCTGCACCATCCTTGCTAGAATATTTTAGAAACGGTTTGGTGGGTTCTGAGTCAAGTTTAACATGACAGAAATACGAAGTCTCATCAGACTCATTAAAATTCATGAATACTCCCATATTCCATTTATTACCATCTGGAAAAACAAATAGTGGAAACGGAGATTCTTCAAATCCATAGCTTAGCTTGATCAAACTTGTAAGATCTTCAAGCTCAATTGATTGGTATACAACTTCTGGAGGTGATGTAGTTTCAGGTTTGAGAGTTTCAGGAAGTGATTTTACTCGTACAATTGGGGAGTAGAGATACATCGGATTTGAGACAGTGTTGACAACATCAAAGTCTTCTTTCCCCGCCTTGAAACCATATGAAAGATAGTGCCCATTTTTCTCTGTGTGGACATAATAATTGACAGATCTTTCCTTGAGTAGATCCATTTGAACTGAGATTATGCTTTTTCCGTCAAGCTCAAAAGAAAAGGCAGTACGTGGAACCCTTTCCAAGGCACATACCATTCTTGAAAATTCAGTCATGTCTGACACTTCAATATAAAAAGGAAGTTTTGTCATGAGATTTGTCAAAAACTATCCACATTAAAAGTAGTCGTTTATGGTTTTCTTTTCTCTACTGCCTTCTGTCAATAATGTCGTTTACATCAGGTCCAGTACCAATTAATGTCACAGGCACCTTGAGTTGTTCTTCAATATTTTTTATAAAATATTTGGCTGGAGAACTTAGATCTGAAAATGACTGCATTTGTGCACATTCGGGAAAGACCACGTCAAGCTTGGTAATTCCCAACTGCGTTGCACTATTCAGCATGATTGATCTTCTTGCAAGATCAAAATCAAATTCAGCTGCACGTCTTTGTCTTCCAGTTACGGTTCCTATTTCTTGCCATCCATTAGCCACTGCTTTTTCTGGACTAATTTCATTTTTTAGTGGACCTTCTCCAACTCTAGTAACAAAAGATTTGAAAACGACGAGTACCTCATCAACACTCTTTGGCCCTATTCCAACGTCTGCACAAATTGCAGATGCCGTGACATCCTTCGATGTAACATATGGATAAGTACCATGCCATAACGAGAGAAATGTACCTTGGGTTCCTTCTACTATCACATTTTCTTTTCTGTCAAGTGCAAAATTTACTTGATTAGGAATATCATCAAGATATAAAGTAAGAGACTCGATATCTCTTGCAAGTTTTAGTGTACGCATTGCCCTATCAGCATTGGCTGGTCCAGTACCAGTTCCGGTACTGCCTATAGATTGCTTTAGTCTACCTCCAGAGTCTGTTGTTCTATGTGACTCTTCAATTATACCGCATTGAAAATCCACAAACGATCTATCATGAGTACCGAATTCTCCTATTTCTTTTAGAAGTACTTCAGGACTTACTACTACCCCAGGTCCTATGAGTAATCTAGTACTAGGATTTAGAAAAGCACTTGGCAGCATTCTAACTTTGTATTTTTTATTTTCATATTCAATTGTGTGACCTGCATTTGGTCCTACTCCACCGCGAACGGCTACTGTTGGGTTGTCTTTCATTGCAAGGTAAGAAACTATTTTTCCTTTTCCCTCATCACCGTAAAAACCACCAACGATAACTGTAGAAGGCATATACATGATGAGCATAACCGGATATATTTAAGCCAAATCTTAACAATACGGTTTTAGAACAGATCTAATTCCTAGATTCACATGACCTCTCCAAATTACGCGGGAAATATCATAGTAAATTTGGCAGGCCTTCCGGAGTTTCTAAGAAAGCCAATATTGCGCAAGAGACTAACAGAATTTTTTTCGATGACCCAAGAGGACCAGAAAGAGATCATAAACAATGCATTACAAGCAGGACCTACTATACAATTTGACAAATTTTCCATCTTGTTTAAGACATGGCTTGAAATTCTTTGTAATTTGTCTGAAGAGCAGAGAATAATCATGTTTTCAAGTTATATCAACGAGATCATAAGTCATCCAGAAAAGCTAATTGTCTTTAACCTAGATGGAATTTTTGAAATCTATATGTCATTATCAGTAGATCAACGATCTATACTTTCCGCGACCATCAAGAAAATAATTGAAGCCTTTGATGAAAAGGACAAAAGGAAACTTTACATGATAATTCCAGAAATGGCAAAAAATGAGATAGATATCTAAGTTGGCTTTTCTGGTTTTCTCTGACTCTCATCTGCAAAATTGACAACATCACCTTCAGGAGTCAGGACACCGACAAACACTTTCTCATATTTCTTTACTACCTTCCTATGATCGGGCATCGACATGTCTAATTTCATTTCATTCATGACCATTACTCTATATTGCTTCCACTCAGCCCAGCATTCATTACAGCATGGATATGCAGAAGCAAATGGATCAAGTTCGATGCCGTCTGGAATTTCCTTTTTACATTTGGTACATGTTCTAACCATAGTAAAACAACAAAAATGTAGCAATTTAATTCTTTAAGAGATTAACACGTACAAACCACATGATATAATCAAATTTGAAAAATTTCACCCAACAACATATTGTTAACAGTTTCATTAAAACATGAATTTTAGGATAGTTTTGTTTTAGGTAACTCAATAGTAAAGGTAGTAGGATTGTTTTTTACCCGAATTTGTCCCCCGTGATTTTTTATTATGGTGTTGCAGCTAGCCAAGCCAAGTCCAGTTCCACGTTGTTTTGTTGTAAACAATGGCTCAAATATTTTGCTCAGGTATTTTTCAGGTATTCCAGGCCCTGAGTCAGTTATACTAATTACACATGTATCTAGTTTGTCTTCCACAGATATGATGATTTTACCCGAATCGCCTATTGCCTGGATTGCATTGATGATAATATTTGATAAAACAATTTCCAACTGGACAAGGTCGCCTGTAATGGATACATCCTGTACAGGAGTTACAATTTTGATATCATCTGGAACAGAGATATTTTCAAGAGCATTCTGTATTAGCGTATTTGATGAAAATTTTGTAATTTTTAATGGTCTCTCTCTGACAAAATCCAAAACTCCCCCAATCTGGTGGTCCATTTTATCAATTGCTCGCATTAGGTGTTGTAATCTTTTATCCATATTTTCAGCTCCAAAGTCTTTAAGAGATATCAGAGAAACCTCACTTTTGATCACCGTGAGTGTATTTCTCAAATCATGAGATATTCTAGCAGCTAAATTTCCTACGGCAATCATCTTTTCAGTTTTTAGCACAGTTTCATTTGATTCCTTCAGTTTGTTTCTCAAAATTAAAATCAAGTTTATTCCTACAGTTAATGAAGCTAAAAGTATTGGCATGATTTTTACATTATAATTAAAATCATCGATTTTAGATTTAGCTGCCTGTGACAAGATAAAAGAAGAATAATCCGTAGTTTTCTTCCATCCTTTCTCATTAACAGCTATTGTCTTATTGTCTTGTACCTGATAATCTTCCCAGTTTTTTTCAAACCTGATTAGATCTCCAGTTATTGGTTCAACCCAGAAAGTTGAATTCGTGTTAGACAGTATTTTCACATTTGCATATTGAGGAAAAGTATAACTAATGTCCACATTACGCGTCTCAGATTTGAAAACATAGACATTAAGTCCATTAATTATGTCTGTTCCTTGATAAATAAGTGGTGCATCTGCAAAAATCAACGGATGTAGGAAATTATAATTTTGCTTTTGTACCCCAGGTTTGAACCAGAATTGTTTTTCAGGCATATCCTTGTAGGTCAAGCTGTATGCATTAACTTGGTACAATCTCTCAGAATGAAATACCTCCTTTTCTGCATCTTCATTTATTCCACTTATAATGGACGAAATTGTCACATAGTCTCCATTAATACTAGTTACCTTTTGAATCAAAGATTCCTTCAAATCAAATTGTTGTGATAGATTTCCTCCAACTTTACTTGCAATCTGATCTTTTCCCTCTTGTTCCAGATAAACCTGAAAATTGTGGTGTATTTTTTGAGATTCTGGAATATAGACGGCAAACCAAATTGCAACCACTACAATTGTTGACACGAACATGAGAAGAATTCTTTTTGGAATCATACTTGAAAAAATTTTATAAAATGTCTATTAAGGTCCTTCGTCAAATGTCATTCCTAAGAATATTCTACAAGAATCATTCTGCTTTAAACCGATTAAGCATCATCGGGATTGATAAAAAATCAAGTGTTGGCATCCCTTAAGAAGAAATAATAGGTTTGTAAGTAATACATATGTCATGAAAATAAAGTGTCCCAAGTGTGACAAGATAGCAGAGTTGGGAGATGATTTTTCCTATGTCAAATGTTCAAACTGTTCACTTGACATATCATATGGCGAATATGTGAAACTTATCGCTTACAAGGATGCAAGATATTCAGATGTTTTAGGAGATTATGCCAAAGATACTAGTGGTACTACATCCGGAACTCTTGATGATTGGTAGAAAAAAAATCCACTGCAAGACTTATGTAATTTCAGAAGGCAGCAATATCTAGTTGGAATTTATAACTTTTGCAGAATCTGCTCTCAATCTTTTAGGCTTTGTAGTTGGACTAATCTTAGGAATCTTTGCATATATTGGATTTAGAAATACTGGCAGCCCAACACTCTTTAGATTGAACATTTCTTTTTTTTCAATCAGTATAGGATTTGGTGTTGTTGGGTTTGGATACATGTTAGAGTCTTTTGTCTTGGGTTATGTCAAGATAGATACTTGGATTCAAACATTAGGCATAGGAATTCAAACGGTAGGATACTTTTTCATAGCATTCTCTCATGGAATAAAATCATTTTTTCCAAAGTCTAGGTACTTCAAGTCTATAGTGGCTCCTCTTTTCATCATTCCAGCTAATTCAATTGAGCATATTATAAGGTCAATTTCTTTTATCCTATTGGTATATGGGACAATTGAGACCATAATGTCCTATATGGAAAATAGAAATAGAAATACTATTTTCGTAGCTGCAGGCCTGGGATTACTTGCACTGGGCGAGTTTTTGGGGTGGTATTCGATTGTATTTCCAAAATCAGTGTTGTATTTTGTCTCAGTATCTACAAAGATAGTTGGATTAGGAGCACTCTTTGTTCCAATTTCTCAGGTTCCATTAAGAGGAGGACCAAGATTTGGCAATAACATATAGAACTCACATGAGCATAATAGGAGACATCCTTTCTACTACGAGGGATGAAATTCCTGACGAGTCAGGAGCTAGTGTAACATACTTAATCCGAAAGGCAAATGTTTCATATGCCAGACTTTCAAAAATTTTAGAAACTCTTGTTTCACAAGGTCTTTTGGAGCAGACAAGCTCTGAGAGAGCTTGCAAGTACAGAATTAGTGAGAGAGGAAGAGAATTCCTTCAGGCATATCGAGGATTTAGAGAATTTGCAGACTCGTTTGGTCTGAGAATTTAACCGTCGGCCTCATCATCAGTAATATTATCATTATCGTCTTCTACATCATCTTCAGGATCATCATCGAATTCATCTTCAAAATCATTCTCAAAGTCATCTGACATAACGATCACACAAAATATTTTCCTATAAAAGACTTACACAGTCCCAATGATATCATCACTAAATTAGTTAGTTGGTCCTACCCAGCCACTACACGAAACACAGATTTGCATGCCGTCTTCATTTACGTAGGTTTCTCCGCCTGGAGGACACTGACATTGTGGTATCTCATCCATAGTATTATGATACGCACATCAATCTTATATCATTTTCATAAAAAGAGATAATTTACTATTAAACAGCAAGAAAAATTGTGATTTTACCGTGTAATGATACTATGATAAAAAAGGCGTATGAAATCATACAAAAGGGAGGAACCGTAGTGTTTCCTACCGATACAGTATATGGAATAGGCTGTGATCCACGTAACCAAGATGCCGTTAACAAGATTTACAAAATAAAGGGCAGAGAAAAAACGAAACAACTTCCGGTTTTGGCATACTCAAAAAAAGACATTGCAAACATAGCATTTTTTGATGAGATTTCTGAGAAAATAGCAGACAAGTTTTGGCCTGGTCCAATTACGTTGATTCTCAGAGTCAAGGACAGGAAAATTGAAGAGACCCTTGATCTTAAAGGCAAGATTGCAGTGAGGGTTCCCAATCATCCTTGTGTACTTGCCCTTTTGGAAAAATGTCGATTGCTTGTAGGTACTAGCGCAAATTTTTCCGGGAAATCATCATTTAGTGACTCTAAAGAAGTGGCAAGTAAATTCTCAGGCTACGACATATTGCTTGACGGAGGACAAATTACCGACTCGTATGAATCCACCATAGTTGAAGTTGTAAATAATGAATTAAAAATAGTAAGAGAAGGCAAAATAAAAATGGAGTCGCTGGTGTGAATTTAGTTGTAACGTGCAGCAGACATCTGGAGGAAGAGGCATGTAATGAAATTTCTGAAATTATTGAAGATCTCGGGGATGATTCACCCAGAATAGGAAAATCAAGTTTCTCTGGGATAATTTGGGTTGACACTTGCATCGATCCATTTTCTGTGATAGACAACATCAAAAAAATAATTCTAGACGAACCATGGAGAATGAGATATTGTCACAGATTCATACCAATCAGACATACTACTTCGTCCAATCTTGAAAACATTGCAGAGGGCGTAAAAAACCAAATCAAAGTCATGAAGGACACAGATACTTATAGAATCACAATTGAAAAAAGAGGATCAGACATATCCTCAAAAGAATTGATAAATTCAGTTGCGGATATAATTCCAAACAAGGTATCTTTAGAGTCTTATGACTGGAATGTCATGATTCAGATAATGGGCGGTATCGTAGGCATTTCCATACTAAAAGAAGAAGATATTGTGAGTACGTTAAGGCTCAAACGAGATTCAATGGAATAGTGTTGCAGATCTTTCTACAAGCAAGTCTTCCAAGGGCGTCCTAGAAATAATACAGTCAAGTTCCTTCTGTGTCATTCCAAATTCTTTTTTTATGAATTTAGAATTGTCTTTTGGGAACACATTACTCTCTAAAAGATTTTTAATTTCATCAAATAGTTTTTCAAGCAATGATTTTTTTCCAATCATCACAAGTATGGTACCTGTATTTGTTTTCATACCGACTTTGGATATGGCATCACTAATTTGTCTAGTACATGCAAATCGCATGAGAATATCAGTCTCAATTTTATTTGAAAGTAAAGTATCTGCTCTTTTAGCAGATAAAGAAATTGCCACTGTTTTTTTAACATGTCCCACATTCAAGACATACGGTGCCTGAATTCCTTGGATGACAAGATCTGGATATGTCTCCCGAATAGATTCAAGAAATTTGATTGGTTCTTTGACAGTTTTTTTGAGTAGTACAAGTTCTACAGTAGTGTTCATCAAATCAAACTGTATTCTTTTTGATCTTCCGCCATGAACCACTGGGATTATGCTTACAACATCCCCATTTTTTAACAAGGTCTCCTTTCCTTGTAACACAGACGAGTCTACCCCATTTACTGCAACTAAGATATTGTCTTGGTCAAGCTGGGGCAAATTTGTAGGTATAGATACCTTGAGACGATCCAATAGAGCAAATATAGTGATACCATCACTTTGAATTTCAAGTTTATTAGATGAAAATGATTTTCTCGCACCTCCCAGAAGCTTGACTATTATCATGGTACCATCAAAAGATATGTTAGACTATATCGAATTTTTGTAATGTATCTAGTTGAGTATCTGTTCTTCAATCTCTTCAGTCTCATCAACTGATTCATCTGGAGCAACCACTTCAGACTCTTTTTCTTTCTGCTCCTCTAGTTCACGTCTGAGGTAAGAAGAAATGTAACCCGCAATTTCGTTCTTTAGACCTTTAGATCTCACAATTGCAACTTCGTTTAGAACCTGTTTGTTGTGCGCAAAATCAATATCAAATTTTCCTTTATAAGTAGACATGAGTTCTGTGGAAATTCGTCTGATTCTATTCACGGATTGGATGGGCCAAAGGGGTTTTTTATACCTATACACCAAGATACGAATCGACATTTCTTTCTACAACAAGCAGCATTTCGTCATATGATTTGTTTAGAATACTAGCAGCACAAAAAAGGACGCTTGGAAGAAATGCTATTTGCGCAGTTTTCATGCCAAAGCACTTGGAGAACTTCACAGGCCCATCAGTTTCCAACAATATTTTGTCCTGATGAGTTTGTGAAAGAAGGACTTGCTTGTCATCAGAGTATACCATTGCAGGTCCATACGACACAAAACAGTCTAATTCCATTGCTTTTTGCAATTGTTTTTTGCTGCCAGAAAACCAATGAAGTAAAACGCCTTTTATAGAATAAGAAGGGAGTATAGAAAAAATTTCATCCAGAGTTCTTCTTGAGTGAACAGATACTGGTTTCCCAAACTTTTCTGCAAGCGAGAGCATCTTTTGAAACACTAATACTTGCCTTGAGAATCCAGCCTCGTCTGAGACGTATGTCTTGTCAAGACCGATCTCACCTATGCCAGATATTTTGTTAGAGTTTTGAGTAACTAGTTCCACCATTGCATGTAGATCATCATCTGCTTTTTCGGGATGAATTCCAATAAAGGGAAGAACGAGGGAGCTGCGCTTACTCAGATCAAGTGTGGATTTTGAGCTCTGGTTATCCATAGACACACAGCAGGCCCTAATTTTCATTTTATCCATTGTAGTGAGTATGCATTCCATGTCATCAGAATATTCGTTGTCTGATAGATGGATGTGAGTATCAGTCAGCCAAGTCATTTGTCACATATCTGAGCATGAAATAGTGTGTATAAATCGATCCGTGCATAGTTTTTTTCCACTCAAAGTCTTTTATCAAGGGTTTTTGGATTTATAATATGGTAACATCTGAATTTGGACTTTCTGTAATGTACAGAATTTTGAAAAAAGCAGGCGCGGAAAGAGTAAGTGATGAATCTGCCAACGAACTTCGAAGAATACTGGAAGAAATCGGTGTTTCAATTGCAAAAAATGCAGTGGAGATGTCAACACATGCAGGTAGAAAAACGATAAAATCAGAAGATATCAGACTGGCTGCAAAGCAATTTTCAAAATTTTAATCTAAAAGATTTAATTGTTCAAGTAAAGACATTTTGATCGCGGTGAGGTGGCAGAGTGGCTATGCGTTCGCCTGCAAAGCGAATCTATAGGGGTTCAAATCCCTTCCTCACCTTTGCTTTTATTCCATATGATTACTAGACATGGCATCACGAATGATTTTTGCTGCAGATTCTTTATCCTGTACTTCAAAGATGACTTTTTTGTACTTTTCATTATTTAGGGATACTGTTATGCATTTTTCCGGGTCATGCATTTCAAAAAACAAGAGACCATCTTTTGAGAGAAACATGCCGTCTTTTATTACACCCGGAAGGGATGCTCCCGCAATCTTTAGTTGTTGAAAAGGTTCCCAATAGACCTCATCAGTAGACACTGATGATATATGATCTAGTGGAACGGTTACGCTTTTTCTTATTGCCAATATGATATCAATTCCATGAATTTCAAAGACAAGGTTTCTGCCTTCTATTTTGATAGTTCCAGTCATTATGGTGTTAGTGAGTTAGAGAGTCATAATTATATCATAATAACCTGCTTTTCTAAATAGGGCGATTTGTAGACAGAGTGAATTTGACTGAAAGAAGTAATGGTCTACTAGAATACATTCCGGGCGCAAAGCCTGTTTCATATCAGTACACCAATGGTCAACCATTGGATGGGTTTTCACAGAATGTCAAGGATAGTATAAAAGAATATGCGGAAAGTGCACAGAGCGAAGTTGAAAAAGGTCACAATTTCTTGCAGTGGGTTCTAACCAGAGTCTTTGAAGCAACGGAAGATGATGCGACTGATGCCATAATAGACGGAGCAAATGATCTTGGAATAGATGCATACCTGCCAGTAGATTTCTCTGAAGACAAGATCTATTTATTCCAGTCAAAATATGGAACATCCCATTCAATTGAGGCCATTGCAAAGTTCAAGGAAGATGTCAAGAGGCTACAAGGAAGAGACATCTCCAAGATGCGTCCAGAACTTGCCCACTTGGTAACAAAAATTCAAGAAAAAAACCTCAAGATAGAATGCATCTATGTGACAGACCAGAAAGTGGAGGACGAGAATTTTGACGCAGTTGAAATATACGATGTAGATGTGATAATACAGAAACTTTGGGACAGGATAAAAAAACCAGCAGCAGGCAAAAAAGCCCCCATCAAACTTGAAACCAAACTACGATATCAGAATACGCTTCTTGGAATTTTAAAACTAAGAGAGCTTACCAATTTTGTCACAAAGAACAAGGACTATGTCTTTGAGTCAAACATAAGACAGTGGATGCAGTTCAAGACTACAGTAAACAAGGGATTGAGAGAAACTTTGCAAGAAGTACCTCACAAGTTCTTTTACTACAATAATGGGATAACAATAGTTGTAAGTGATTTTGAGGAATTGGAGGATAATTCCATAATGTTACACTCCCCTCAGATAGTAAACGGGGCGCAGACATCAAATTCAGTATTAGATCACGCAAGACGTACCCACAATTTGGATGGAAGTATAACGGTTACAATCATAAAGGCTGCAGATGAACTTGACCAAAATAACATTACAAAATATAGAAATTCTCAGAATGCGGTAAGAGGAAAAGATTTGGTATCCCTGATGGATTTTCACAAATCATTAAAATCACAAATGGAAAATATTCATTATTTTTATGAGATCCAGGGCGGCTCGTTTGATACCAAGACAAAGTCTCATCAAAGTGAGTTTGTTGGAGATGCAATTTACAACAAATATCTGCCAGACAACCATAAAAAAGTCATAGTGGCAAAAGATGCCATACAGGCGTTTGTTGCAGGAATAGAACAAAGACCAACGGAGGCATATAGTTCTCCTGCGCAGTTCCTGCCAAGAGGTAGTAAGTATGACGAAGTCTTCAACGAGAAATTAAAGGATGATTATAGACTTCTCCTTTATCCGTACTGTGTAAAGGAATATGCAAAGAAAAACCTCAACTATGGAAAGAAAGGAGGTCACAAGACAAAAAGATATGCAACCTTGTTCTTTGTGGCAGTGTACTTTAAGATCCTTCATGAAAAGATCTTGTTTACAAAAGACGATTTTAAAGAAGACATATCCAAGCTAGAACCTGTATTCAAGAGTGTCAAGCTAAATCAACGCATACTCAAACTTACAGACACCATTGCTACCAAGTTCCTAGAAGATACTGTGGTTGATGACGAAATGGCTGCTGCAAATACATACCATAATTTCTTCTCTCATCACGTATGGCAGGATTCCATGGTTCGTGTAATAGAGAAGAAAATAAAACAAGAGGAAGAAGAGATAATCAGCATTCAAAAAGTAGTCCAAGATCTTTTTTAGAAAATTAACTTAGATGCGGCAGAACGATGACTGATAGGTTCTCTTGCAGGAGGTCCACATTAGCCATCTATCCTACCGCTGGTTTATTCTATACCTGCTAGTATTTAATATGGTTTTTACAAACATGATTTTTATATTGAACTGAATCGAGTGTTATCTACATGGTAGAAACACAACAATGTGCCATATGCAAAGGCCCTTTGGATCATGTTTATGTCCCAATGGAGTCTTGGAACATAAAAGGTCAGTTGTGCAGCAAATGCTACTCGAAAAAAATTGGGGAGCATTATCCAGGTACCCATGAAAGAGTAAACAAGTCAAACTAGAAACCAGCCAGTTTTGATTAGATCCTTATCTTGTAATTCTCCTGTACCAGTAGCATAGCGCCAAATGTATGGCGCTTTGGTATCCATCTTTTTTTGTATCAGAATTAAAGATTCCAATTCAGAATTCACATTCCCAGATGGCGTCCCACAACTTTGACAGAATTTGCATTTTGGGTCAATACCTATCGGCAAAGACTGGATTACCGGATATGCTCTACATGCAAGCGGCCGGTTTTCATATATTTTACATGCATATCCACCATGTGGAGATCTTTTACTTGATTTTGTATCAAGAAATGGACAAGTATTACCATCCAGGTCCTTTCCCATCATCTGATATGCAAGTATTGTTTGCTGCTCAGATTTTGTTTCAGACACACCTATTCTTGGCAGTATCGTTACCTCGATGTCATTTTTTTCTGCCAGTGATACTATTTTCTCTTTTTCTTCAGGCATGACAAGCACGCCAATCTTACCAAATTGTATCGCAGGGTAATACTCTCTTTCAATGCAACACTGAGAGCATCCTTCCACACAAGAAAAATCCAATACCTTTCATATGCTAAAAAAGGATAAATTTCCTTTCATCAAAGACAAGATCTGATCCCTATAAGGTTTCCAAAGAGAATAAATAGTAATACCCTTATATCACCAATTCCTATACTTTCTAACAATGGTAGCATATAGAACAAGCATGCAGATAGTAAGAGATTTGCTTACTGTAACAGAAGAAAGCGGCATGAACGGCATTAATGTAACATCACTTCTAACCAAGGCAAACTTATCACATTCGAGACTTTCAAAATTCATAGACAACCTCACCGGTGCAGGCCTAATGAATAAGATAGAATACGACGGCAAGAACACATTTGTCATAACCTCAAAAGGTAAGCAATATTTGGAAACATACGAAAGATTCCAGAATCTCGCAGACTCTTTTGGTTTAGATCTCTAAGCCAATTTTTCCATTATTTTAGATCAGAAATTAGATATTTTATTTTATTAAATTTTAAAAAAATTGCATTTATAATTTTTCGTGAAAGATCACCCCCAAATTTGATCAGACATAACTTTGTAGCAAACAAATTTTTGGCAAACCACGCAATAAGCAACTTTGATCTAATGATCGATCCTTGAAATCATGTCAAAGAACCGACAGATCTATAAAGGTGTAGTTTGGTTTATCAAAAGGGGAGTAATTATGGGAGAGACATTAGTATGGTGGAAAGGACTTGCAAAAGAATTGGAATTAGATATAGAATCCCTTGACGAAAGAAAAGATGAAAACAGACTGTAGTTAACGTATAATATTTTTATAACATGATAAAGCCTCGAACGGGATTCGATCCCGCGGCCTAACGCTTACGAGGCGTTCGCTCTACCAGGCTGAGCTATCGAGGCAGTGGTTCGCAATGTAATCAGAGTTTATAAAAAGCCTTTGCGCTTTTGATTCATTGAAAGTATCAATTTCAGGAGTTAGGGGAATTTTCGGCAATGATCTAAATCTTGAAGACATAATTCATTATTGCAGGAATTTTTCACGTCTTGTCAAGTCAAAAAAATGTGTAGTAGGCAGAGATACAAGGCCATCAGGCGAAATTGTAACCAATGTTGCAATTGCTTCACTTTTAGAAAGAGGAATATCAGTTTACAATCTAGGTATGTCCCCCACTCCAGTTATTTTCAGAGAGGCAAGAAAATATGGAGGCGGTTTGATAGTTACTTCTTCACATAATCCATTAGAATGGAATGGCCTCAAGTTCATCCTAGATGGTAGAGGCATCAATGAATCAGAACTAGAATACTTGGAAAGGAAAGACAAGTTTCAAAGAGAGGAGATTGGAACTGAAACACAAGTCGACTCGGGCTATATCGATGAGGCCATCAAAGTAATTGGCAATATTAAAAAATCATCAAAAATAGCAATAGATGTTGGCGGAGGAGCAGCATTCAGTGTTGCTCCCCAGTTGCTAAGAAAATTAGGTTGCAAAGTAAGCGTCATCAACGGTACACCTGGCAAATCAACTAGAGGTCCAGATCCCACAAACGATCAATTGCCAGAGCTTGTTCAGGCATCAAAAAAAGCAAACATAGGTTTTGCTTTTGATCTTGATGGAGATAGACTAGTCGTAGTAAGGAACGGTAAAAAACAATCGCCAGACGTGACACTAGGTCTTGGTGTAGCAGGTGCGCTTGAGAAAGGATACAAGAAATTTGTCCTTAGCATAGATACAAGTATTGCAATTGAGAAATTTATCAAACAGGAAGGCGGTCAAGTAAACAGATCAAAAGTAGGAGAAGCAAATGTTGTGGATTTGATGTTAAAAACTAAATCACAAGCTGGCGGAGAAGGAAGTAGTGCAGGATTTATCCTACCAGAGTTTAACATGTGTAGAGACGGTCTTCTTACAAGCGGTCTCATTGCATCAATGGTTGGGACAAAACAATTTGATGATATAAACAAATTCATGGAAGAATATCATCAAGTACGAACTAAGGTGAGTGCAGATTCTAAACTTCATAAGAAAACACTTGAAATCCTTTTGAAAAAAATGAGGAAACAGTCAAGTCAGATAATAACAATTGACGGAATAAAATCAATAATTGATGAAGATAGTTGGGTCCTGGTCAGACAATCAAATACTGAACACATTATCAGAGTCTCTGCAGAATCAAATGACTTGAATAAAGCTAAAGAAATAGAAAAACAGATCACCAAGTTGGTTAAACAAAGCTATGAAGAGTCCAGATGAGACAAAAATAATCAAGACATTTCAAAGTAGATTCAGAAAAAAATCAAGATTTCAACCAGAAGATGTTGAGGTCCTGAAGATAAAAAATGCTAAATTTGTTGTAAAATCAGATATGTTGGTACAGAGCACTGACGTTCCTACAGGGATGAAACTTGGAGAGATTGCAAGAAAAAGTTTAGTTTCATGCGTAAGCGACTTTGCATGCAAGGGAATCAAGCCCATATTTGCTACTATTGCATTAGCAATACCACGTGATTTTACTCAAAAAATGATCAATGAATTGGCAGACGGTTTTCTGAAATCATCCAAGGAGTTCGGATTGCACATAGTAGGAGGAGATACTAACGAAGGAAAGGAGTTGGTTATCGAAGTATCCATGTTTGGAGACAGTAGTAAGAAAATGCCATCAAGAGGAGGTGCAAAAGCAGGAGACATTGTAATAACATCTGGGCCTTTTGGCTATTCTTCAGCAGGTTTGAAGATTGTTCTGAATGGCTACAAGGTAAAATCCCAGGCTGCGAAAGGATTCAGAAAAGCAATCTTTAGGCCAACCCCCAGATTAGCTTTTGGACTAAGGGCTGCTAGATATTTTTCATCGTCAATGGATTCTAGCGATGGACTTGCGATAACACTAAATGATATGAGTGAACAGAGCAAGAAAAAATTTGTGATAACCAGTGTACCCACCGAAAATAATGTAATCAAATTTGCACGCCAAAATAAAATAAATCTTGAGGATCTAGTGTTTTGTGGTGGCGAAGAATATGAAATTGTATTCACAATACATCCAAGAGATTTGAACAGAGTTAGGAATTTAGCAAAGAAAATGTGTATTTCACTATATGAGATAGGCCATGCAACCAACGGAAAAAACGTGGTTTTGGTTGACAGCGATAGATCCAGAGTCATTAAGAGATGTGGTTGGACGCACCTTAGATCCTAATGTAGTCAACACAATGCACTGGTCTAATAGCCATTCAACGCTCTACTTGTGTGGATTAATCAAGTCATGTTCGTCTTCTATCTGTATTGTGCAGTGGTCTATTCCAAACCTGATCTTCATCATACCTTTTATTTTGCCAAGAAGTACATTATTCTTGTTACTAAATCCCTCCCTCACCTTGACATGAACAGACATTGCGCACATATTTGAGGTAAGACACCAAACATGTAGGTCATGTGTCTCAACAATCTCCTCAAATTTTCCTAATGCCTCATAGATTTCATCCACTTTGATTTCTTTTGGAGTTCCTTCCATGAATATGTGAAGACATTCCCTACATAGTATTATGCCTGAACGAATTATCATCACTCCAATACCTACACTTATCAAAAGATCTATCATCGGATTTGGAATGAAAATCATTGCTACACCTCCAGCGATGACACCTATGGTGGAGATAAGGTCGCCAATGACATGAACGTAAGAACCCTTTGCGTTAAGATTGGTTTTACTATCTTTGTGTAAGAGACATGCCATCACTACATTTGCACAAAGACCCACTGCAGCAAAAATTATGAGAATCGGAGAGTTAACCACATGTGGGTTGAAAAATCTATTGTATACTTCATAGAAAATTATTACAGATACCACTAATAACAAAATACCATTAACAAAAGTTGCCACTATTTCAGCTCTATGAAAACCAAATGTTAGATGTGAAGAGTGTGGTCTCCTTGAAATCCGAAATGCAAAAAGTGATACTCCCACTGCAACAAAGTCTAACATTATGTGAAAAGAATCCGAGATCAGGGCAAGACTATTACTCAAAAGTCCTCCTGCAAGTTCCAGAACAAAAACCCCTACTGCAATAAAAAAGACTATTCCAAGTTTTCCTTCGATATGATTATGATTTTCCATCGGCAACTACCTTAAACATCTACCAACACATTCTAACCTATATCCTCTTCCAAAAAAATGAAACCCACTTTTGTTATTTTGTGAAAAGTGGGTCTCTGAAAACTAAACCCCTGCAAAACGGAACATACTACCATATACTACCATATACTGCCATCAAACCCGTGTCTGTCAATTTCCTAATGTTTTTTAGTTAACTGTGATACGGTGGTCTAAATCCAATGTTATATCTTGTTTCTATTCGCTTCCATCATGTCTGAATAATGATGCAATTAACGCAGTCGTAACGGGAAATGTCCCCATCCTCTTTCCATCAATATTTGAGCAGTTTGTGAAGACACACATGCTGGAGATCCGTCTTCAGATTTGAGAATCAATTCAAAACCTGACCAGTCACAGATTACATTTTGTGCCTGTATTCCCATTTGTAATTGTTTTAAAGGTGTAACAAGATTACGAGGAAAAGGCTGTGCCGCATTATGTTGTGTTATAGAATTTGTAGAATTTCCCGATGGTACTTTATTTGTCACAGATCCCAAAGTCTGTACACTTTTGATGGTGTTATTTGAATCAATGTCAATGATTTTGGAGATCAAGTTAGAATATCCGATAATATTCATTTTTGGAGTAGAGCCAGATATCACACCACAATGGTATACTGCATTGAAGAATTGGTTGTAAACGTCTGGGCTTACCTCGGATTCATTAAGTCCAACTATCAAGGGAGATTCACCACAAAGATACAAAAAAAGTGCAAATATGCCCTTGGTATTGTTTTTTACAGTTATTGTATATGTCACAGTGACATTTTCTTTACTTGCTACAAACGAATTTGGTTCTGCCACAATAGTCATATTTTTGGGATCAATTTGTACTGGCTGACCAGTCAATCCAAGATATATTCCCGAAGATAGATTCCAAGTTCTGTTGTTTGGTACTGGAAATGTAAAATTTGCAAATATCTGTCCTGTTGAGTTTGTCTTCATGAAAAGAGCGCGACCCTCGCTTGCCTGTACATGAGGCAATTCCATGATTAAGGGAATTGATAGCATTATGACTAGAATTGTTGCAAAATGTAGAGTTCTCAAAATATATTATTCTTCACTCTTCAAACCTTAAAAAACTGGCGTATATTTTCACAGTAGGCATTCTCTCTAAATATAAATGTGAGATTCAAGGTATTAATTTTCTACTGCTTTTTACTTTTTAATTTAAATAAATTTGATAAAAATATACGTCACGCAGAGTTTTCATTTCATAATTTTTCTTGATTTTAATATTTTTTAGTCAACTGCGATACGTGGTCTAAACACTAATTGTTATTACTCGGTCTGGAAATAAGCAAGTTTTTCATTGCCTAAATTTTATATTATAAAATATTATTACTGATATAATTCCAATTAACATGAC
>JARCRW010000018.1 GCA_029850515.1 Nitrosotalea sp.
ATTTTATACCATATTCTATGAAACCATTTGACAGAGTGAAATAATTCATGCAAGAAAATTACGTTGACAAGAATTTTTCAAGCCTTATTTCGGATCTGCAGAAACTGATCCAGCAACCAAGTGTCTCTGCAAAAAATCTGGGACTAGAAGAGTGCTCAAGACTGATTGTTCAGATGATGAAAAAGTCTGGAATACACGCTGAGATACTTTATACCAAAAAAGGTGTTCCGCCTGCGATATATGGAGAAGTCAAGTCAAGACAAAATCCTGACAAGACATTGTTGTTCTATAATCATTATGATGTGCAACCTGAAGAGCCAGTTGAGCTATGGGATGACAAGCCGTTTAGCGGAAAAATAAAAGGGAACAAGATCTTTGGCAGGGGCTCTGCTGATGACAAGGGGGAATTAATCACAAGAATAAAAGCAGTTGAATCGTTTTTGAAAACAACAGGTGATGTACCATGCAACATCAAATTTTTCATTGAAGGGGAAGAAGAGATTGGTAGCGTGCATATTGAAGACTATTTAAAAAAATACAAAGAAAAATTATCATGTGATGCAGTAATATGGGAATTTGGCTATGTTGATGAACAAGATAGACCGATAATTAGCCTTGGAATGAAAGGATTGCTTTATGTTGAATTATCAAAAATAGAGTCAATTCGTGATGCTCACTCAAGTCTTGCAGTAATAATAGAAAATCCAGCATGGAGGCTTGTTGGAGCATTGAAGACACTTCGTGATGATGATGGTAGAGTGTTGATAAAAGACTGGTACAAGGAGGTTGACAAGTTTACACGAGAGGATCTCAAAATAATTGCATCAGAGCCATTTGATGAATCTTCGTTTAAAAAAGAATATGGAATAAAAAAATTTGTTGGAAACAAAAAAGGTATTGCAATAAAAAAAGCTCTAGTGGGAGAATCAACATGCAACATTGCAGGATTTACATCGGGTTATGATGGACCTGGCGCAAAAACAGTTCTACCATCAAAGGCTCTAGTCAAAATTGATTTTAGACTTATCCCAAAGATGGACCCAAAAAAGCAACTCCTACGTCTGAAAAACCATCTACGACAAAATGGATTTGGGGACATTCGGGTTGAACTAATTCACGGCGAGGCAGCTGCCAGGACCGCAATATCTGATCCTTTTGTAAGTGCTGTACAAAAAGCAGCGGATGCATCTTTTGGAAAATCCATTCTTAGTGTCTCGTCTGCAGGGACAGGACCAATGTTCTCGTTTGTCAAATTTCTGCACTCTCCATGTATTGCAATAGGGAGCACCTACATATTTTCTAGGATCCACTCTCCAAATGAATTTGCAAGAATTGATTTGCTCAAAAACACAACAAAATGCATGTGCAAAATAATTCGAAATTTTGCATCCAAGTAGATTCTTTACAAGATCATTTTTTTGAATCAGAAACTAGGGGATCTCTTGCCTCTGACCTACTGATCTATGGTTAACTACACAGAAAGGCCTTTATTGTGCTCATTTTGCAATTCAAACATGGCTTACATGTACATGCCAGGAGCTACTGCGGTGGGTATTACATATGACGGCGGCGTTGTCATGGCAAGTGAGAGAAGGATCGCTTATGGCAATTTCGTCGTAAGCAAGAATACTAAAAAGACATTCAAAATTACTGATTTTGTTGGTGCATGTTGCGCTGGAATGGTTGCAGATATGCAAGTTTTAGCAATGCAAATGAGAGCCATGACAAAGATACGAAAGATGGAGATCAAACGCGAAATTCCACCAAATTCTGTAGCCAAGATGATGTCTACTTTGATGTATGAACGACGTTACTATCCTCTTCTGACTCAAGTTATAGTTGGGGGAGTTGATGGTGACGCAGTAATTTATACACTGGACCCCCTGGGCTCCGTTTTGCCTGATGATTATGCTTCTGTCGGTACGGGTGCAGAGATGGCACTTGGAGTCTTAGATCAAGAGTTCAAACCAAAGATGAGTGAAAAGGATGCAGTAAACTTGGCAGTAAAATCGATCAAGTCTGCAATAATGAGAGATAATGCAAGTGGTGACGGAATTGACGTACTTGTTGTCGATAAGAACGGTACAAGGGAATTTACAGCAAACTAGTTATTTTTTGATAAGCTTGGCAGCTTCCCAGTACTTGTCGGAAATATAATGCAAATTCTTTACAACCTCGCCTTTTGTTATGTTTGACATTTCAGCACTTGACACCAAGGCTTTTCCAACTGCAAGAAACTTGTTGTGTACTTCGTCAACTACACAGATAATGTCATCTTTTTGAAACTCTGTGAATTTTTTAATTCCTGGACGCATTACATTGGCTCCATTGCAAACAAATTTGATTGCACCTGCATCCACAATTGCTTTTGGAAATTTCTCCAGTAATGCAGTCTCTGAAAGAAACGGAAGATAAGAGTCTCCGATTTGTATTGATGTTATATTGTCTCCGGTTATCAGACGTGTATTGTCATCAATTTCATGCAATATCAAAGTCTTTGATTTTGGAAGTTCTATATGCCATTGCTTGGTCATCTTGTCGATGATTACTGAAATGTCACTCTTTGAGAGATTATGCGATTTCAATTCTTGACATTTCCTGTTTGATATCTAACAAATCTCTTAAAATTGAACTTGCAGTCTCAATGCCTCCTGCACCACGACCCGTTATTGTCTGCTGGCCGGAATGTTCCGAGTTAAACGTTATGGCATTAAGGGTTCCATTGACACACATTGGATCATCAAGTGCTATCTCTCTTGGTGATACAACTAGGTCTCTATTGCACGATGCAATCAGTTTTACTGCGCAATTATGTGCTGCCGCCTTTTTTATGTCTCCAGTTGTAACATCCCTAATTCCTGTTCTTTTGATGTCCTTTATTGTAACTTTCATGTCCATTATCCAGTTGGCAAGTATGACGAGCTTGGCCGCAGCATCAAAACCATCTATATCTAATGACTCATCTGCCTCAACATATCCTTTTTTCTTGGCATCTGCAAGTGCTGCCTTGAATGTAAGACCTGCTGCCATGTTTGTCAGGATGTAGTTTGTGGTGCCATTTAGTATTCCTTGAAATGAGATTATTCTTTCTCCTCGTAAACTATTCTTTGCATAATCCAAGATTGGAGTTCCTCCTCCGACCGTTCCACTGAATTTTAGCTGGACTTGGTTGTATGTTGCAAGTTCAATTAGTGATGGAAATGCAAGTGCAAGCGGCCCCTTGTTTACTGTGATGACATGAAGCCCTTTTTTCATGGCACTTACAATATGTGACATGCCGGGCTCTGCATCCTTGTAGTTGCTTGGAGTGGTTTCTATCAGAACTTCAGCATCCATGCCGTTTATCATGTCAAGACCATTTGCGTCCCTTTCCTTGTTATGATATTTTCGTATGTCCCCATATTTTTTCTTCACCTCTAACAGTCTATTCAAATCAAGTCCTGCTGAAGATGCTGCGGAACCCTTTGAGTCAAATACACCCACTATTCTTGGCTTTAATCCATGTTTTGCATACAAGTCCTCTGATCTAGAAAGCAAAAGTTTTGCAAAACTTTGTCCCACAACTCCAAAACCTGATAATATTATTCGCAATATTTTCAAGACACATTTTGGCATTAATTAAGATTGACGAATTCTGAGATTGCTTTATTAAAGCATTGAAGAAAAACTATCGCGTGGTACCAAAAAAGTATCTTTATGCAGCAATATCTGGTATAGTTATAGTTGCAATTGTTCTAGTCATTCAACTTATTCCTCCAATGACAAGTCCAAATGGTACTTCAAATCAAGTTGCATTTCTTGATTTTACATATGATGAAGAAAACTCTGATCTAAAATCTACTCTGGCATTACATCATATCAACATGACAAATCCCATCACGTTGAGTAGTGCAGCTGATATCAAACAATATTGTAATTTCATCACAGATCCCAAAAAACAGGCACTTGTCACACACTGTACATCTACAGTACTCAAGGACAAACAGGGCAACCTGGGTGATATTGATATGGTGGGCTCACCTGATGTGCCAGGGCTTGTAGTTGTGGCTCTCCAGTTAGATCCTACTATGAGTGACTATGATGCTGTCAAGACAGTCTTTGGGGTTGTACTAAACAGTACTGTCTGTCAATGCTGGGACAAGGAGAATCCTGGCGGATATTCCACTCTTTCTGACATGGTTGATGCATTACGAAACTTTCACATAAATGGGAAACAACCAGACAGCACTACACACACTGTACCTCTTGGAAACAAGCATTTTGAAATTGAACTTTCTACAAATGAAGGTGGTTATCTCTGGAAGCTTTTAGTTGCCAAGTAATTAATTCACCTTGGTTTACGAAGGTTGACGTGACTCTTTAATCTGGGGAAAATAGGTTTTGGTATTATCATTGCTTGAATATATGTGGCTCTTACCACTTGGTTTTGTAGCTGGCGTAATAGGATCCATGGTAGGACTAGGAGGTGGATTTGTAATGGTGCCAGTACTAACATTTTTTGGGTTCTCGTCAACACTTGCTGCAAGCGATAGTCTCTTTGCGGCATTTAGTAATTCGGTGGCATCAACTGTTTCATATGCAAAACAAAAAAGAATTGCATACTCGCTTGGAATAAAGCTTGCACTCTTTGCAATTCCTGGAACAATACTTGGAGCATACATCTCAGATGATGTCTCGGCCCCATTGTTCAAGTTACTGTTTGGAGCTGTATTGGTGTCATCAGGAGCGTACATTTACCTGAGAAGAAAAATGGAACCAAGAGAATACAACCTATCAAAGCAGATCATGGTTCTTGCAGTGGGCGCAAGTTTCTTTGCGGGTATAATCTCTAGCTTGTTTGGAATTGGAGGTGGTACGGTCTTTGTACCATTGATGGTGATTGCAATTGGATTGTCCATGAAACTTGCTGCACCAACATCACAGTTCATCTTGATGTTTGTGGCAGCCTCTGGCATGTTAGTACACTCTGCACTTGGTCATCCCAATTACTATGAGGCAGGGATGCTCTCAATTGGCTCATTTGTAGGAGGGATTGTAGGAAGCAGGTTGTCTACACGTGTTGATGAGAGAAAACTTCGCCTGTTTGTTATAGCTGTGCTTGGTATCACTGCTGCCAAGCTCATAATTGACTCACTGGCAGGCTCTTCTTGATCTGATACAGGTTTCTTTTTGAAATTACTATCACTTTTCCTTCCTCATTTTTTCCCTCAAAATCTACCCCAATCAAGCCAGACTCGTCATTGATCTCACGCTTTTCAGAGATTGTAAATTTTATCTTTAATTTATCGCCAGTATGGAGAGGTTTTAGAAATCTTGTCTGTCTGTTATTCCAGTTTTGGTCCCCGTCAACTCCGTAAAAGATCAAGAAATTACCGTACATTTCTTCGAGTCTTGTAAACTCTCCTTCCATCTTTGAGAGTATGGCTCTACCTGACACCGTCTTCTTTTCCTCGCTTGATTTCTTGTCTTCGTAAATAATGTTTTTAATTCCTGAAAACAAAAGATATGCATCAAGTTCGGCACAAGATATCATGCATTCCGAATAAAACTCGTCACCAACGTTTAGATCTGCAAACTCTTTCATCAGGATCTTGTTTCGTCTGGATAGTAAATAATCTCTGCATTGTTTACTGATTTTCCAGATGTAAGATAACTGATTGCTTTCATGATGTTGTCATTACTGGACTCTGTACCATCTACGCTTCCTGGAAGCACTAGATATATTCGAAGTTTTGATTTTAATACATCGCTGAGCTCTTGGTTCACAGTTGTTGCAAATGGTCTGAGTGCACCCCGGAATACCTCTACTCTTGCCCTATCAGCACCCGTTGTTTTGCCGCCTGATGGCATGTCGGGCCCTATGATTACCATATTTCCTTCCTTGCCCTTGAAAAGCGGTGGATTTTTTGCTCCTCCTGGAACAAAGATCCCAAGTGATTCCTGCATAAAAATAGCTGGAGTATTTATGAATTTGTCAACTAGGCCGTCCCAATCTTTTCTTGACAAGTCAACTAGCTTGCCCATTTGTGGAAGTTTCCCTGTCATGTAGATTACATTGCCAATTGGTCCAACTTTTTGTGTTGCAGTATTTAGCATTCTCTTTACGTTTTCTTGGTTTGTAAGGTCCATCACATGAGAATGGAACTTTGCTAGTCTTTCTTCTGCAATCTTGGGACTTGTCTTTGAAATCAGTATCACTGTCTTTCCTCCAACACCTTCTATTTTTTGAGCCAAGTGTTCTGCTCTTATTACATCTGATTCGTCAGTTGCATCCAGTGCAAATACTGTAATTTTAGAACCGAAATTCGGCTGTATGTCTGGTATGGAACATGCGATGTGTGGCTTGACTGGATAAAATACACGGTCGCCAGGTATCACCTTGCCATTTAGAATCTGCGATATGTTGTCATCACTCAGCATCAGAACTGTTTCTGCAACTTGCTGTTGTGTCAAAAACTGTTCATCCGCAATCATCTTGCTTGTGTTGTTCTGGACTTTTTCTGCAATCTGCTGTATCTTTGCTAGTAGTGCAGAAATGGTATTGCCAAGTTTTTCTATATCTGATTCTGTTGTAATTGATTTTAATTTCGCAAGTTTAGCTGCTGCCATTGCAATTCCATTCTTTATTGTTTTTTCATCTTCTCCGAGTAATGGAAGTATGTCATTGTTTACGGACTCGACTTCTTCAGGTGTGAGGTTTTCAAAACCGCTTACCCTCATAAATTCTGCCGCTGCTTTTGGATATACTGTCTTGTAAATTCTATCCGAATGGACAGGTCCTGGATTTGTTGCAATCGATATGATTTTTTTGTCAGTAATTTCCCATGACATTGCCTCAGCAAGCCTATTCTTTGCTCCTTGGGATGCAGTGTATGGACTTCTAAACCTGTATGGCCTTTGCTCGTATGGACGCTCTTCTGTAAAGAATGTGGATATTGTAACTATCTTGGAACCTGGCTTCATTGTCTTGATTGCCTGAGATGATGTCCAAAATGTACCTGTGAGATGAATTCCTACCGTACTCTTAAATTCGGAGATTGGGGCATTTGCAAAACAAGTGACAGGTCCTGAGACTCCTGCATTGTTTACAACTATGTCTACTGCACCATGTGATTTTTTGAGATCTTCAAACATCTTTGAGACTCCCTCCTCATCACTTACATCAACACCTGGAAAAATTTTTACAAACGAGTTACTCTTTACTGAAGAAATTATCAGTTCTAGTTCTTTTGCTGCCTCTTCTAGAGGCTCTTTTCTTCTCCCTAGTATGACAATGTTTGCACCATTTTCAGCAAATTTCATGGCTATTGCCTTTCCTATGCCTGTTCCGCTTCCTGTAATTACTATGATCTTATTTTGAAATTTTAACATGGATATTCACTTGGATGGTTCTGTACTATTTATTCGATTATGCTTGTAATGGTCTGGGGATTGGAAAATATGTTTAGATCTTGTGATTCTACAAAAGGTCACACAGACATATTTATTTGTGGGCTGGATAAAACCCACTCATGCATGATTCAGAATCTGACACTTTTCAACCAGTAAACAAAAATGTAGAGTTTTCACAAATCTTGAAACAAATTGGCGTTGACGCTGAAGCAAAAGAAATCGACACAGATGAGGTAGAAAAAGAAAGTTGTTATTCGAAATATTTCAGCAGTACATCTTCTATGGTAACAAACCTTGGAACAATTATACTCAAGGGTTCTAACATTGATGTAGTACAGATAATTCAAAAAGGCTAACAAATGACACAAGATCTCAATCCAATTTCATGGGGTGCTCAAGATCGATACCAAGCACACTTTATTGTGAAATCTCATCGTAATATTGCAGAAGATGATTTCCTTGCTAGGTCTCGGTTGCAGACAAAGGGACACTTTGCATCAAAGAAAGTGACTGGAGTCACGTGGATTGGGGGCTCTCTGGCAGATGTTCTTAATGCTGATAATACTCTTCACAACATGATGATAAAACTGTCATATGATGATGCACAAATCGTTGTGGAACCAACAAAAGCCGGAATACGAATTTATGGCAAGTGGATGGATAGCAGTAATTTTTCAATGACAAAGGATCTGTTTGCAGTATATGACCGGATTGCCCTTGACATAAAAAAATAGTCAGGCTCTCCACCAGTCCAAAGCTAGACAGTCAACTTTATCGCCCTTTGGAATTGCAAAGATGAATTGTTTTCTTACTGTTGTTGCAAGTCTTCCAGCTAGAACTACGCTGGTTGCAGATATTGTATCTGTGGAATTGTATACTTGAAGCAAATATGGGGCATGATCAATTCCCGGTCCCTTTTGGTATACTGCAAAATCACATCCAAACTTGATGCCTGGATTTACAATGTATCCCTTGTCACGAAAATCTTTGTAGACTGCATATTTTTTATCAAAATTGTGGTATTCTTTTCTGCAAATATCTAGAAGATCTTTCTGTAATACCGGTTTTTTTGACTGGTATACTTTGATCTTTGATTTTTCCTGTAAATAATATCCTTCAATCAAGTCCAAGATGAGCGGCACATTAATCTCGTCAGGTTTTGGCTTTGCCATGCCAATTGGTTTTCCATAATACCCCTCGACAAAAAGTGCTTTAGAGTCTGCGATGTCCCAAATTATTATTCTATTTTCAAGTAAATCACCTTTCATGGAATTTCTTGTTTTAACAATTGATTTTAGTGTTTACAAATGTCAAAAAAAGGAAAAAAGAATATCTTAAATTTTATAGGCTTAGAGCAAGTAAAATGAACGAATCTGACACCTGCAGTACCTTGTCCGACATTTCCTCTATTCCCTCTACCACATCTTTGAGTAAAAGCAATTCTTTGGTTGTGACAGTCTCATCAAGAACCCTGATGCTCAATGCTCTATACTTGTCATCTACCTGTCTCTCTATTTTTTGTGCCTCATGAGCCAAGTCAATTGCTACTGTACTATTGTTGCTTGCAAGGGCTCGGATTATCTCATTTATCTTGTGAATCTGGTCTACTGCCAGCTCGACTAGTTCTGTAAGATCCTTGTCAAGTTTTTCCTTTTTGAGTGTGGCTGCCTTGATGTTTGAGAGTTTAAAGGCAATGCCTGTGATGTAACCCGCAATTTCGTCCATTGTATATGCTGAGTTCAGAAGGTTCTCTCTGTTCATCATGAGACCCCCAACATCTGAAATTTCTCTTGTTATCTTTCTACGAAGAGCTTCTACTTCATCTTCTGTATTTTTTATTCTTTCCAGTAGTTGTTTTATTTCAGATTTATCTGCCTTGATTATCAGACCTGGCAGAATTGATAGATCTCTGACTGCGTTGAGAATTCTGTTTATCTCGTCTTGTAAAACGGCCAAGGCCTTTCTCTTTGCCTGAACTTCAAGTTCTCCGCTATACATCTAGAGATTTTAGACTAGGTCTGCGGCTAATAATCCTTGCGTAAATCGGATTGACGAAGAAAAATTTTCTCTAATTTATTTTTTCATCTTGGACAACGCGTTTTTGGCTGTTGTACAAAGTTACTATTTCATCAATATTGGTTGCATTCTCTGATGTTTTTTCAAATCTTATCTTTCCTGTGAACTTGGGGAATCTGAGTGCAAGTCCGCTGCCTTTTCTTATCTTATCCATGGCAACTTTGTGAATTGGGCTCAATGTTATCTCTGATGCCACAATTTCTATTACAACTTCAGGCTCAAACCAGACATCTGCCTCCAGACTACTCTCAATCCTTGGGTCCTTTCTGACTGTAATTTTATCTGAGAGAATCTGATAGAACTGGTCAAGACTGTCATCAGTAAATCCTGTACCTACCTTGCAGATGCTGGGGAATGTATCTGATTTGTCATCATATGCTGACAAGAGTAGAGCCCCGTATCTTCCAGTTCTTCTTCCCCTGCCGTAAAATGCTCCTACTATTACCAGGTCAATGCTGTCCCCAAGCTCATTTCTGTACTCTCGCTTGAGCTTGAGCCAGTTGCTTGCTCTTGCACCTGCTCGATATGGGGAATTCAATTGTTTTAGCATTACCCCTTCACATCCCGCATTGATTGCATTTTCCAAACTGTCTTCTACCTCGCTATCTGTTTTTACAAATACCATTGGCATTATTTTTGCAAAAGAGTCTTCTATTACATTTTTTTCTAATAGTTTTCTTCTTTGTATGTATGGCAAGTCCAAACAGCTTTTTTTATCAATTGATAAAATATCAAAAAAATTTACAGTGATGGGATATTCTTGAACAGCTTGAGCAATCTTGTACTTGCGTCTTCGGTGCATCAGTTCTTGAAATGGTAGGAATTCACCGGTATCATCATTCATTGCAACAACTTCAGCCTCAAGTATTACCTCGTCTGGCTTTAACACCTTGCCAATGTTTTCTACAATATCGGGATAGTAATTTGTAATGTTTTCAAGACTACGCGAGTATAATACAATTTTTTCTTCTTGTCTGTGGATTTGAACTCTTTCTCCGTCAAGCTTGTACTCTGATACAAACTCCGAGCCCATTTTTTCACGAGCCTCTTGTGGGCTCTTTACTCTTTCCGCAAGCATTGGACGAATCGGGCTGAATATTGTAACTTGAAAATCTTTTAGAGACTCTAATCCGTTTTCTGCAACTGACTTGGCTACCTTGCCCAGGTCACTGCAAACGTTGTATGCGTACTCTAATACTGGCCTATTTTCTTTGGAACCCGTGTATGCAACAGCCAGTGCATCAAGTATAGTATAGTCTGCAATGCCGAGCCTGAGATTTGAAGTTATTATTTTTGCAATAAAGCCGCCCTCTATTGGAGTTGCATCATTTAGCAGGCTTGAGATATACTTCATCTTCATGTCCTGTGATCTTGCTCCTTTTAGCTCTGCAATTTTGTATAGCGTATCGTAGACTCGTTCAACTGTAATGTTTTGGCTCAGAAAAGTTGTCTGGGTTTTTTGTTCAAGTATCTTTGAGGCAACTTGACCGAAATCTCCTGTATCCCTGTATTCATCCTCTATTTTTTTAATTGACATGCCTGATGATTTTGACAGTGCCTTGATTGCAATTTTTTCAGCAATGCCAATCTCTACTCCCTCATGATCAGGCCTTAGTTTTCCCTGTAAAAGATAAATGACTTTTGCTATAATGTCAGACGGTGTAATTTTAAACAAGTCCACCAAATGTTGTGTCAACTCTAGTCTCTTGGTTGTATTTTCCATGTAACCTAGGGTGTCTGCAATAAGGGAAAACTTCATCTGGGAATTCTCACAATATACAGGATAATAGCATAAAGTTATTTCTTGTGCAAGTGTGACTGGATTTTTAATTTGATTTCAGTAGACCGCTTGGATATTATTGCATGAAAGTCCGAGTATTCTTCAGAATCAAGGAATCTCTTGTTTCTCTTCAAGAAGCCGTCGAAGAATACTCCGCCTATGTGTCCTACATAAAGGCCTGTGGCAAAATCCTCCATGTTTGTGATTGGCCATGTCCTTGCCTCTGATATGACCATTGTTGGATAATCCAGGGCATATGTTATCACATCGTTTAGGTTCTTTTCCTCTATGATATCCAAGCCCATGGTACCAAGCACTTTTTTCTAGTATTTAGAATTTCTCAAATTTTTTGTTCGTTTATAAATAGGAGTGGAAAAGAATTCCACATGGGCGGCGGTAAAAAACAATCTCCAGCACAGGCAGAAAAATCGCAGACTGCCGAGTCTACAAAGAAGGACGGTCAAAAGAAGGGAGATAGAAAAGATCAAAAGCCACGAACCAACATATCTGTAATAATTGACGAAGGACAGGCAATGAACTTCATCAAGGGCGCCAAAGTTTTTACAGTTCAGGAATTGTCAAGACAAACAAATGTCAAGATCTCTGCGGCAAATGCATTCTTACAGGCTCTGCTAAAAAAAGGAGCAGTAAAAAGAGTGGGTGGATATAGCGGACACCACGTTTACGTTCCAGCTTGAGTTATTGAAAATATATCCCCCGGTTTTACGTTTCTCAAAGATTCTAGGTTTGTTGTTATCTTTCCAACTAGCGTCATGGGTTTTGTACCCTGTGCGTCATCTATGAAAAAACAGATCGAGCCATTTGCAGCAAGGAATGTAACGTCACCCTTTTTGAATTGGGTTCTGAGTTTTTCTCCGCCTGTTTTGATATTTGTATCGACATATGCTATACCGTTTCCCATCATGTGGGCATTGCCCTCTATTGGAATTGATCGAGTTATTCCACCAACTGTTTTTGGAGCCAAATGACGCTTTAGTTCTAAATTGAGAACTGTCTTACCCTTTAAAGATAGGACAAAATCAAGCTTGGAAACAGAGCCTGCACTCATTTTTGAGGACAAGGATTATGAATATATAACGTTTCTTTATCCCAACTCTCAATGTCGGATGAACCTGAGGAAGTAAGTGTAGATACCGAAGAGGTTCAGCCAGTAGAGGAAGAAGAACCAATTCTAGTTCCTACAGTAGTTGAAACAACTGAGGCTCCATCTGAGGAAGAGGAAGAGGTCAAGCCTGGGAAGAAAGGCAAGAAAGAGCTAAGTGCGGAAGAGATTGCAGAACAAGAGAGATTACGAAAGATAATTGATGCTCGTGAAATTATTGACATTGATCCAGTACACGAAATTATAGAATATGAAATGACGGGTAAAGGCAAGATAATGATCGGCCCACCAACGCTTACAAGATTTGAAAAAGCAAGAATACTTGGCGCGAGGGCATTACAACTGTCTCTAGGTGCGCCTCCTTTCATACCTGTACCAAAAGACGTTGCAACATCGCTTGATCTTGCTTATGCCGAACTTGAAAAGCGTGTAATACCGATTACAATTAGGCGAGTCTTACCAAACGGTGACTTTCAAAATATACCTATAGATCTTTTTGACTGATGGATGATTGGTCGATAAGACTTTAATAGAATGCATAAATGGTGGTGGTAGAGTTTTGTTGAGCGGTGTAGAAAAAATCCAGTTGAATGATTCTGTACATCCTGAAGGTCATATTGTGACAATTTATCAACAAGACATAGTTCCATGCGCACTTGATCTTCTAACTGAACTTGTAAAATACAAGACGGTAACACTTTTGGCCCGTGGTCAGTCTATACCTACTGCTGTAGCAGTTGCAAATATTGTAACTGAAAACATGATGAAGGGAAATTCAAAAATTCTTGACATTGTAGTAGACAGCGAAGAAGAAAAAGACAAACCACTCGTTTCAATTATTAAAATTACAGTATCGAAAACAAACTAGAAGGAACTACCAGGTCCCTTCAAGAGCATATTTTCACATTCTTTGCAGACTGCCTCATCTATGTTTGATTCAAGCTTGTGGTGTATATCACATATCAATAAACTTGACTTGATGTAGTTGCAGAGTCCTATAAATTTTGAAAGACTTGCGGGAGTGTATGCCATCTTTGAGGCAAGATTGTTTGATATGTCATTGATCATATCTGACACTTCTTTTACAGATAACAGCTTGCTTATTAGAACTGGATCGCCTCTTGTTCCCCTGACGTAGTTGCTAATGGCTGCTTGGGTTACTCCCAATAATTTTGAAACTTCTTCTTCTCTTATCTTGTGTTCTTCTATCAACTTTTTTGCAAGTATTGCTCTGAGTGCAGGTATGAGGGTCTTGGTTTCTATCTCTGACGGAAGAAGCATATGCAAAAATGTTGTTATAAAATATTTAAACCTAGTCATATTTTTCATGATGACTTATTTTAGAGGATGGGAAAAGATCTTCTAATTGCAAGAAATACTGGAACAAATCAAGGCACTTGTAACAAAATCTGTGCAGAACCATAAGTGTGACTCTATTGCACTCTCTGGAGGACTAGACAGTTCAATTCTTGCCTCATGTGTAGACAAGAAAACTGTGGCATTTGTATTGATTGCAAAAGATTTTGCTTCAACAGATCTAGTGCATGCACAACTTGCGGCAAAATTATACGATCTAAAACTTGATATCATAACTGTTGACATGGACTGTCTTCTTTCGGCTGTAGAGGATACTATCAAGATACTAGAAGTGTTCAACCCGATAGAGATCCGAAACAATATCGTTGTATACCTTACAATGAGGACTGCCAAAGCATCTGGATTCAAGTCTATAATGACTGGCGATGGCGCCGATGAACTCTTTGCAGGGTATAATTTTTTCAAGAAAATGTCTACAAAAGATTTGGAAAAAGATCTGGAACGTATTTGGAACGTAATGCATTTTCCATCAAGAGCCATATCAAAATCAATTGGAATATCTCTGCATACCCCATTTTTGGATGATGCTGTATTCGAATATGCAAAAAAGATCCCCGCTGAGTTCAAAGTATGTGATGAAAAGGGAGAAAAATATGGAAAATGGATACTTCGTAAGGCGTTTGAAAGCGATCTCCCTAAATCAATTGCCTGGAGGGATAAATCTGCCATGCAGGATGGCTCTGGTACAAGTGGTTTGACGTCTTTTCTCGATGGTATGATAACTGACTCTACTTTTGCCAAAAAATCTAGGCATTATGCAGAAAAAGAGCAAGTCATTTTATCTTCAAAGGAATCGTTGTACTATTATGAATTATATCGCAAATACTTTGACATACCACATACTATTGCCAAATCTAATTTCAAGTGTCCTTGTTGTAACTATTCACTAAAACTCGGTTCCCATTTTTGTCGCATGTGCGGAAGTTTTCCTATTTAGATTTCTTCCACTTGTTGGGTTTCCTAGTAAAAATTCTCTTGCATCCATGGCAGCAAAAATAATACTTTTTGCCTTCGTATTCGTGAACCAGTGCAAGACTTTCATCTAATTCGATTCCACATACTGGATCAACTGGCATATTGAGACTCGTCTGATATTTGTATTTAAAACTTACATCTTAAAACCATGATCGAGGATACAAGATTGGAAGATGAAATGTGAGCAAGAAAACCATGTAACTTGACTATTGATTCTACTTAAGATCTATTTGCTATGTTTCAAATAATAATTTTAAATGAGAACTAGATGTTATACCAACTGGGTTATTTTCTTTAATATGTCATTTTCCACATGTTTTGTCCATACCAT
>JARCRW010000019.1 GCA_029850515.1 Nitrosotalea sp.
GAAATGGCCATGCTATTCCTGCTACTGCGGCAACAACAATGACAGCAAAAATAATTATTATTCGTATATTTGGCATTGTTCCAATTAATTTTTTTATAGTCGGGTATTAGATAGTCTAGGAGTTATTCTAACAAATAAAACTCCAAGCCCAATGACAACTGCCATTATCATGAGAGAACCAAGTGGAAATTCTGGTACTGTGGCTTGAGTATTATTCATTTGCGTAGTTTGAGTATTATTCATCGATGTGTTATTTTCAGAGATTGTTTGGTTTGTTTGTCCAGAATTACCAGAGTTAAAACCACTAAATGGCGCCTGTGTTTTTACATCAAATTTCACTATACCTGCCATGCTAACATCTGGAAGAGAACCCTCAGAGCCAGTTCCTAGCATTGCAATCACTACATGTGTAAGCGGAGTGGTTCCGTGCAAGATAGTTTGGACATCATCATCTCCAACTGGTGCAAACAAAGATGCCCTACCAATACTTTGTGCTATGGACGATAATTGTCTTCCTTGGTCATCTGTTGTAAATATATCATATTGAACATTACTGACTTTTTGGGATTGATCATAGTTCTGCTCAAATGATAGCCTATATTCTATTGGACAACCATTATGTGGGTTAGATGGACTGTATCTATAATCAACAACCAGAGAGCTAGTATCAGTTGTAGTGACAGCATGGGTGGAATCTAGCTGCATGTTTGGTACATCACATTGAGGACTATACTTGGCTGCAGTAGTAGAAGATATGTCAAGTACACTAGGTTCTGTCGAACTATTTCCCATCTTTAATAATTCTAGAGAATAATCAGGGGGCGGCACGCCTGTTGTCACATCAACATAGACAATTGCTTTTACAGGAAATGGAATACTGGAATCTATCCAAATTTTGTTATCAACGCCTTTGTGCCATCCTATAACCCATGTATCAAATGTACCAGCCCCTACTGTAACTGTTTCATGGTCTATTGGACCGACAGATTGCCCACCCACTGAACCAGTTCTGCCCCAGGCAGGAACATCAAAAGTTTTTGGCGTATCCTTGGTTGCAAAAGAGTCAAGCCAAGAAACTGTACTTCGATAAACTCCCGTGTAGTCTGAAATATTATGATCAAAAGATGTAGGGTCTGGAGTTATTTTCCCTATGGTCATAATTCCTTTCTGTACAATAGAACCATCAACTGCCAAAAATACAAGATTCCAGCCACTTCCATCGCTAGTCTCATTTTTTACCCAGAAAGTCATCTGGAATGGAGTACAGTTATGCCAGTCTGTCCAACATACATTATAACTGAAATAATCACCTTGTTTGAGACCCTTTCCAGGGTACCAAGAGTCAGATGATGAAGTAGCATGTACTGATTGTAAAGCAACAGGCGTGATCAGCAAGAATGCAAAAATTGTGAATGTGACATACTTTTGCATACATTTTCTAGAAAAAATGATCTAGTTAAATCTTTCAAATAAGCAAATATAGTGGATTCATTTTATTCCGAACATGTGTGAATGTGAAAAAGTCCACATGTATGAAGTTGATTTTAAGCTTGACGGAATGGTGGTAGTTCCAACACACAAGAATTGTGGTGATGCCCTTAATGAAAAACAAGTAGACAAGTTCCAGAAGGAACTGGTTAAAACATGGGGCATGAAAGACGAGAACGAAAAGTAGGTACTCTTAGTTTTAAAAAATAAAGAAAAAAGGTTCTAAAACCTATATCAGAATGAGGCTACGTGTTCTTTGCAAACTGATGCTTTGCAAGTACAATTAACCTCACAAATACATGAGCCCTGCATTTCACAGTCGCATTCTGTGTTATTTTCTGTGGATGAATCGCATCCACATGCTGCATCGGTCATACTTGGGAGATCTCATACAGGGTTTTAAAAGTTATCGAAAGATCTCAGTCAGGAGCATTTCAGCCTATGGCCAAGTTTTCACATCCCCAAGAATTTCGGTTATAGTTTGTATCAACATTGTTGCCTGACTATCAACTACCATAGGATCGCTTTCTATATCAAGGCCTATTTTTAAAACATGAATAAATTCTGGGTTGTGATGAATTTTATTCCGTACTTTGAGTATGTTATTTCGATTCACATATCCAAAATAAAAGTAACAATCTGAGAGAAGGGAGTTTTCTACAAGATATTCATATTTTTTCTGGACAATCTCAGAATTTCCATTGTTTTCCACCATATCAGAAAATCCAATAGTCGATTTGGCCATCCTTGAGAGTAATGATGTGGATGATCGTTCAATTCCCAAGATTTGGTGAATTATGGAAAATTTTTGATTTGTTTTGTCTTTCTTCATATTTCTCATGATTTCCAGCATATGAGTTGGACTTGGTCTCTTTAGATTAAGAGAGAATATAGCGTCTGCCAAAAAATATGCAGCGCATTTTATCCACACTCCTGCGAAAGGATCTTTGATTTTGGTAGAATCTCTTGCTTTGTTGGCAAGAATTCCTGCATCGACAAGACAGCTTCGAGCATAAGACATTGCAATTTGTTTTTTCTTTTCTTTTATTTTCGATAACAACATCCTAAGCGTCCATTGATCGTCGTTTATGATATTCATATCTTGTAGATGGTGAAGGACATCTCCATGAAATTCATTAAGAGTATGATGATGTATTCTAACAAGATCATCTCCAACATGGTGAACTGATTCTCCAAATTGCCCATCTATTACTAGTATGTCATACTCACAACACTCAAAATGAGTCCCGTCATTTCTACAACCTCCAAAACCAACAGGAAAATCAGAAAGTGAAAGCAGATTAGGAATTTGTTTTACATCCATGAGAAAATCAATTGAAGGTTTTGCTATAAAGTACCAAAGCTGTTAAAATTTACAAATCCATTCAAAGGCAAAACGTTCCTTTAAATTGCTATTCTTTATGGCTTTAAGCTAAGCTCCTGTGGTGTAGTCCGGCTAAGCATACTGCCCTCTCAAGGCAGTGATCCCGGGTTCAAATCCCGGCGGGAGCATGTTATTTTTTGACGTATTAATGCCCAGTATTCAGCTAATCGTCCAGGTTGTACAAATCACAAGCCTACTCAATTTTCTAATGATCTGAAAAAATGCTAAAAGCAGGACTCGGGACTAGAACATCTTGATAAGATATTTGGATCTTGAAGAAATCATTGGGTTGCTAGAGAAATTGCTGAGTGAAACGGGTGCAAAACTTGCATTTCTGAATCGCACAAACCTCGAGTTTACGCTGGATAGCGTACGAACAAAGTTTGGCAACGAATTGAACAATGAGACGATGGCAAAAAAAGCCGCATATATGATGTTTCAAATTGTGAGCAGCCATCCGTTAGTGGACGGCAATAAAAGGACCGCTGCGTTCCTAGGCGAATTATTCATACGCAAAAACGGCTTGGGATTGGAGGTTACAGATGATGAATTCTTTTCTGAATTGGTAGATTTAGCCTCAGGCAGGATCTCGGAAAAGGATATTAGGAAATGGGTGCATGAAAATATTAGGTAAGCGCATGCAAAAAGTCACGAAGGAGCAGAAAGACAGGACGGTTAAAGAAATAGCTGAAGACCTGATAAAAAAGAGAGAAAACCTGTACAACAAGTTGTCCAAGACATAGAACGAAGCTTTGAACTTAGTCATAAACCCACCCCGGTATACACCGTTTTGTTTAATTCCCTAACAGGCGTATTACGCATACTTGAGCCAAAAGACCTCAAATGTTAAGAGATCGTCGGTTTACGACTATGATGCACTAACCGCGGCATATTCAGGCTCATAAGAAAGAACACGTCTGTTGAGAATTCCACCCTTATTGAAAAATACGATAGAATTATGGTTAGCCTCTCAATGGCAAAGGCTACCAGATTATTGCACCTTCGTACATTGCTCAGT
>JARCRW010000020.1 GCA_029850515.1 Nitrosotalea sp.
AGAAAGACTCGTAGAGGAGTCATCGGTATAGAGTCTGCAATAGTTATGATAGCATTCGTAATCGTTGCTGCAGCTTTAGCCTTTGTCGTTCTCAACATGGGTTTTTCAACAACACAAAAGGCAAAGACAGCAATTACATCATCTGTCACAGAAGCAAGTAGTGCACTTGAGATTTCAGGCAAGGTAACCGGCATAGGATACGTCTCAGGTGGAGTACTCAACGCCACAATCATACCACTCAAGGTAGCAGGTGGTGGAGACTCGGTAAGTCTTGATCCTAAGTTGGCAGACATCAAGTATTACAGCAACACCATAAGATACGACAACATCTACAAGAGTGCATGTGTTTTGTCAAGTACATCATATACTACCGTATCAGCAGCAGTTGATGCTGCAGTTACAGCAGGATGTACAAATGCAGATGCAGTGAATGGAACAACAGCTAAAGCACCAGCAACTACACAAGCAATTGTGTATTGGGATGTAAACACGAACAACAACAACATACTTGACCAGGGCGAACATGCAAACTTGGTAATTCAATACAAGAGTACAGACAGACCAGCACAGTTAGACAACGTCAAGGCTGAAGTTGTACTACCAACTGGTTCTGCATTGACTGTAGAAAGACAGGTGCCAGCAATTACAACAAGCATAGTAGACCTAGGGTAAGCAAAAAACTTACTCGACAGTCCCTCTTTTTTATTTTTTATAAAAACCACCTAGTGATAAACCGGTTGAACGTCAAGTACAAACTACATTTTGTTCAAAAAATTATCCTATTAGTCTAATTTGAACAATCTCCATCCTCTTTTCTTATTTTTTAGATGTTTTTTTGTGATCTTGTTTCAGTATAGCATCATAATACTATTTGTCATACTCATTGCAATACCAACATCACAGGTATTTGCTGACAATTCTACGATACCTTGGAAAATCACGATAAAGGCAAACCCCGGAGTAAATAGTACGTTGTTTTGGCCCCCCGAGTTACATGCGAGGCAAAATGAAACAATACAATGGATAAACAATGATACTGTTTCTCACACAGTTACAAGTGGAGTTCTAGATCATCCGGATTATGCAGGAAAAATATTTGACAGTGGCATAATAAAGCCTGGGGGGACTTTTTCTTTGAAAATTCCTGCGGATATGTGGTCTGGTTATTATTATTTTTGTAAAATTCATCCTTGGATGACTGGAAAAATAGATGTAGGGATAGCATATTTGGGAATATCGCCAGACTTTAACATTGAGACCGATAAAGAATCATATTCACTAGGAGACACCATCAGGATTTCAGGTACTGCAAATAACACAGATCAGATTACGCCGGTTACTATTCAAGTATTTGACAGTCAGAGAAATTTAGTTTACACAAATAAAACTAATTTACTTGCAGATAATAGCTTCTTGTATGAATTCAAGGCTACGAACTCTATTTTTAAGACTAGTGATAATTACAAGATAAAATCATTTTTTGGGTTTCCATCTACAATAACAGACCTCAATATTGGTTTTAATAACACACTGCCTGCATCATCTATCCCAATACAAGATGCACATACCATACATTATTGGATGAAAAACAATGCAAGATTATGGTCTACTGGAAAAATAACAGATAGTGAATTTGTTAACGCGATTCAATATTTGATCAAAAACGATTACATGACAGTCCACACCCAAAGCGTAGCAAAAATTAACTCAGATGTAATTCCAGAATGGGTAAAGACCAAGGCAGAAGGATGGTCAAATAATGCAGTTTCAGATAAAGAATTTGTATTCAGTATCCAATATTTAATAACACATGGAATTATCCAGTTGTAAGATTTTTTAAATATTCAAACCTCATGTTTGATCATACCAAACATACTTCATGATTAAAACCTAAATAAGATATATTACAAATATTGAAACAGGTACTGAGAAGCAGAAAGACTCGTAGAGGAGTCATCGGTATAGAGTCTGCAATAGTTATGATAGCATTCGTAATCGTTGCTGCAGCTTTAGCCTTTGTCGTTCTCAATATGGGTTTTTCAACAACACAAAAGGCAAAGACAGCAATTACATCATCTGTCGTAGAAGCAAGTAGTGCACTTGAGATTTCAGGTAAAGTAACTGGATTTGGAGATATTGCACATTCTCAACTCAATGCCACCGTGATACCGCTCAAGGTAGCAGGTGGTGGAGACGCAGTAAGTCTTGATCCTGCTTTGACAGACATCAAGTATTACAGCAATACTGTAAGATATGACAACATCTTTGGAGTAGGTTGTGCATTAGGAAGTCGCGGAAACATCATCAACGCTTCCGGTGCAGTGGCAGCCGGCATGATTGGAAAGGCATGCATAGACCATGATCCGCTTACCAATCTAGGAGACAATCAATATCCAAACAGTACCAAAGCAATGATCTATTGGGATGTCAATGCAAACAACAACAACATACTTGACCAGGGTGAACATGCAAACTTGGTAATTGTTTACAAGAACGGTGACCAACCAAAACAACTAGACAATGTCAAGGCTGAAGTCATAGTACCAACTGGTTCTGCATTGACTGTAGAAAGACAGGTGCCAGCAATTACAACAACAACTGTGGACCTAGGGTA
>JARCRW010000021.1 GCA_029850515.1 Nitrosotalea sp.
TTACATACTAGAGCCAATGCAAGCAAGCCAATGGCACATGGGAAAAGGATCCGAATACACCCCGGAAATGGTGTACCAAGTTTCTTTTAACCAGACAAAATTTTCAACTGACATGAAATTTCTTCCAGTCTCAGGTGGAAATCAACAACTCTTGGTTAAGATAAATCCTGGTAATGGAACCAAGGAAATAGATCAGACTGTGAATATTGGCCTAGTCTATGACTTTGTTGATACATCTGCCGAGTCAAAATCATATTTTGATATTCTTAACCAATCTATATTTTCCATGAGGGATTATGCAACTGAAAGCAAGTATCTTGCCATGGATGCAGAATGGGGTGACTTGTATATTGGTGAAAATGCGGAAAAACTCAAAGTAACTGATTCTGGAAAAATGTCATTCAAATTTGGATCTGCAAACGCATTTCTTTTATCTTATAGAATAGGTGCTAACATAAACAAGATCTGGATAGTTGACAATCTGCCGCTTCCCGTAAAATCTGAAATTTATGATCCCTATGGAAATCTTCTGTACACCTATGAGCTAGTTTCGTTGAAGGCTCCATCTACACCTGGTTTTACTTCATAGCAATTCTCAAGCAACCAGTCACAGAAATCTCTAATCTTATCATTGATCTTGCCCCAAATGTGCAAGGAAGAAGGCAATATGTCAAGTCTGTAGTTTAATCCGATTGCTCTTACTCCCTCCTTTCCTTCGTACATGTACGCGTCTTGTATCTGGACATTTTCTAAAATCTTGAGAGCTTTTGATTTTATATCATCTCTTGGTATGAGAAATGACTTGTTGTCTCTTTGGAAAACAAACCCAATGTTTTCAGTCCCATATGATTCATAATCTTCAATCTTTCCTCTCTCTGGAAAGTTAAGTGATATTTTGATATTGTATTTTCTTCCAATTCTTGTTGCAATTTCGTTGATGGTGGTAAATGCAAGACCGGGACTCTTCTTTAAGAGGAATCGAATCTGGGGATTGTTTGATTTCAATTCCTCTTGAAGCCTTGCAGATATCTGGGAAAAACTCACACATGTAAACTGAAAATTTTCTCATATATGCATTAGGTTTCACTTAATTACAAGAGATTTTGAATATGTTCATGCTTCCATCTGATAAGGAAGGAGTTCCATATGATGAAGGTTCAGAAAGAGCATCCAGTGTTGACGATTACAAGGTAACATGTATTCAATTTATCAAAGACATAAGTGGAGATTATCTTGCATGGGTTGATTATTACAAGCTACCAGAAGAGGAAGACAAGAAAAGACGGACTCAAATACATGCAATTGTAGAACGCACAAACGAATGGATAGCAAAGATTGCAACAACGATAAAGGGAGTGGATGTAGTCATGAATGACGGGATCCAGAAAATGGCAGAAAGTACAGCTGGATATCCATTTCAAATAGGAATCTTTGTCAACAACATGTCAGGTTACACCCTTGCAACACCTGGAATGATTGACATAAACGTAAAAGCAGCCGGACGAGAGGGATTTAAGGTAAAACTAGGGTGGCATCAAAAAGATAAAAAATTCTTGATTAGCTCTACAAGTCCTGTTATGATTGATGAATCAAATATTCCTAATGTAGATTCTGATTTGTTAGATCTTCATCTGAAAATGGATGCTCAAAAGTGTCAACTACGAGATGTCATATCTTTTACGGCTGTTGTCACTGAAACTCGAGATGGTCAGGAACATGAGCGACGTGGTATGACTACGATTATTCACATGGGTTGACTTCTAGAACTACTCTTGGTTCCTCTGATCTTTCGTCAGAATATTTTATTTGTGATATTTTTTTACACAATTCCTGATCATTTACTAGTGATGCAGTTCCGGAAATGGTATTATCTTGATACTTTATCTTGACGTTTGGATTGTAAAGCGCATTCTTTAACCAGTCGCTATCTGGATTTCTTCTGGAAAAATAAAACCTGCCTTTGTGGATAACTGCTCTGATCTCTACTGCGTGTTCTCTACCTGATTTTCTTCCAGTGGTAACCAGTACTGCCATACATACGCCCTCTTGAATTTCCACAAAATCCGTTTGGTTATAAAGAATTTAACCGATTGGATTGAAAACTCTGATACCTCATTCCATAAACTGACTTGACAAGTCGACCCTATGGCAACACAAGTTGAATATAATGGAAAACACATCAAGGCAGATGACTTTAAAGGGAAAAAAGTCATTGATAGGGAAGGGATAGAATATGGTACTGTAAAACATATTCACATCAATACCGACACTTTAGAGGTTGTGGGCATCACAGTTCACAAAGGATTACACAAAGACCACTTTCTATCACGTGACTATGTGGACAGATTCACTGAGGAATCCGTTTTGTTATCCTCTGCACCAATCAGAATAGACTCTCAGGTAGTTGACATTGACGGACACAAGATTGGTAAGATCAAAAGACTACACATGGCTGCTGATACCAACGAGTTGGAATCAATAGAAGTGTCTGCAGGTCTTACTAGTTCTAGAATCTTTCGCACTTCAGAAATCTGGGGTGTTGGTGAAAAGGTAATACTCCGACAGACAAAAGACCAATACAAAAACCCATAATTTTTTCCATCTTTTTATTTTATGGTATCTCGAATATTGATTACATAATATTGTCTAGTACCAATTTATAATAGATTAATCTCTCATCCTTTGTTGTATGCAGTAGAAACTGACAAACTTTCTAAAGTTTATCACAGCGGTCTTAAGGCGGTTGATGAGATTTCCATTAGACTAGAAAACGGGGAAATTTTTGGTTTCTTGGGTCCTAATGGTGCAGGTAAAAGTACAACCATTATGATCCTGACTACTTTACTAAAGCCTTCATCTGGCAAGGCATTTGTAGCAGGATTTGATGTCACAACTCAAGCAAAGAGTGTCAGGCAAAACATTGGATACGTGCAACAGGATTCAACTGTTGATGAATATCTTACTGGTCGTGAAAACCTAGAGTTACAAGCGCGACTCGATCACATTCCCAAGAATATCAGGACAAAGAGAATAGATGAGATATTGGAGATAATTGAGTTGTCAGATAGGCAACACGAGACTGCCGTGACATATTCAGGAGGGATGAGAAAAAGGCTAGATATTGGAGGCGGCTTGCTGAACATGCCAAAAGTTTTGTTCCTAGATGAGCCAACCTTGGGTCTTGATATCCAGACAAGATACAAAATCTGGGAATATATAAAAAAAATTCATAATGAATTTGGAATGTCTATTTTTCTTACCACTCACTATATGGAAGAGGCCGATAAACTCTGTAACAATATATCTATAATTGATAATGGGAAAATCAAGATAACGGGCTCCCCAAAGGAATTGAAAAATGCCTTGGGAAATGAGATTGTTGTTTTTGAAATAGACTCTGAATCAAAACTTGACAGACTTGTTTCGGAAATTAAAAAAACTTCTACAGTAAAAGATGTTTCAACAAGTGGTCCTATGGTGACTGTATTTACAACTAGTGGGGATCAACTAACTCCACAACTTTTTCGACAAGCAAATGATCTTCAAATCAAGATAGAAAGTATTTCTCTTACAAAACCAACACTTGATGACGTATTTCTATCGCATACAGGTCGTGAACTACGTGAAGATGATGGAAAATATGACAGAAAAAAAATGCGAGAAAGAATGAGGAAAATCAGAGCATGACAATGCTACCTGATACATATACAATTTTCTGGAGGGAGATGAAAAGATACAAGAAATCACGAAGTGGTATATTGATACGATTAATCCAGCCTGCTGTGTGGATAATAGTGATGGGAAATACATTTGCAAGCACTAGACCGCTAATCCAATCTGTGGGCTTTAATGGATCTTACATAGAATTCATGGCACCAGGTGTGATAATGCTTACTGCAATATTCACAAGTATTTTTGGCGGTGTCAATACATTGTGGGATAGAAGATATGGTTTCATGAATAAGGCACTTGTCTCTCCGGTATCGCGGTCCTCTATTGCATTGGGTAAAATGCTTGCAATATCTTTGATATCTACACTTCAATCAAGCCTGATTCTGGGAATTGCACTTGCATTGGGGGTGCATATATCAAATCTGTTTGTAATATTTCCAGTATTGTTGACTGTTACAGTATTCTCACTTGGTTTTTCTGGAATATCTGTCATAGTTGCTGCCACGTCCAAATCCCAAGAGACCTTTTGGGGCGTCATCAACTTTCTTGGCATGCCTCTGTTTATGCTTAGCCCAGCACTATTTCCATTGGAGCTCCTTCCTCCATGGCTTGCATTTGTTGCAAGACTCAATCCTGTTACTTATGCTGTGTTGCTCATAAGGCAAATGATGACTGGTACGGTCCAAATATTGTCTGCAGTAATTGAGATGGCGATAATATGCGGCTTTGTAGTGGTTATGGTTGCCCTGGCCAGCTATGTGTTCACAAGAGAAGTCAACAAGCCATTTTAATTTACCAGAATTGACAAAAATTGTAACAATTACTCACTTAGGAGATCTTTTTAGTATCCTGCAATCTGTGCCTATTGAAGACTTCCCCCGTTCTAATAGGAATTCTACTACTAGTATTATCCAGTATGTTCGTTGGTTATTCTTGGGCTACCTCGAGCCCCTCCTTTTCTGTACAATGGGGCACATATGGACTTCAAAATACTGGCCAATTTGCATTTCCACAAGGGGTATCAATTGACTCGTCAGGGAATGTGTATGTGACTGATCTTGGAAATAGAAGAGTCGAGAAATTTGATAACAATGGAAACTTTCTCTTTACTTTTGGAACAAAAGGTAGTGGTGATGGTCAGTTCAATGCACCAGTTGGAGTAGCAGTCACCAATAGTTCTATCTATGTTGTAGATAACGAAAGAAATGATATACAAAAATTTGATAGCACGGGTAAATTTGTAACAAAGTGGGGAGTGAAAGGGTCTGACACTGGCCAATTTATACTTCCACAAGGTGTCGCAGTAGATCCTAGTGGAGATGTATACGTTGTAGATACGGGAAACAGTAGAATTGAAAAATTTGATAGTAGTGGCAAATATTTACTAAGTATTGGACAAAGCGGACTGGGAGACGGTCAATTTCTTTCCCCCCGTGCAATTACTGCAGATTCACAAGGAAGTATCTATGTAGCTGACTCGGGCGGAAACAAAATAGAGAAATTCACTGAAGATGGTGTGTTTTTACAATCTTTTAGTTCATCAACTGGCGCCGATCTTCAGACTCCTCTTGGCATATCGGTAGACAAGTCAGGAAATATCTATGTGGCAGACAGTGGAAACAACAGAATCGTAGAACTGGATAGTAACGGTCATGTTGTTACATCGTGGGGGAGTCAAGGTACGGGTGCAGATTTCTTTGATAATCCTCGAGCAACTGCTGTAGATTCCAATGGAAATGTCTTTGTTGTAGACTCTAACAATAACAGAATTCAGAAGTTTGTCCAGGATTTTACTCCAACTGTATCACAAACACAAACTGCTAACCAGACAAAGACAATTAATCCAACACAACAAGTTACAGTTGTACAAAATACTACGGTAAATACAAAAGTCTTAGATCCAAATGATCATACTCCTCCGTCTATTACTGCACCTTCTGACATAACGATAGAAGCAACTGGAATATTGACACCAGTATCAATTGGACAAGCTACCGGAACAGACGATAGTGGTATTGCTTCTATTACTAGTAATGCTCCACCAAAATTCCCACTAGGTATTACCATGATTACATGGACTGCAATTGACAATGGAGGCAATGTAGCAAAGGCTGTCCAGAAGATTACCGTTGTAGATACTACTCCTCCAGTGCTGACCGCTCCACAACCTGTGACCGTTGAAGCAACAACCCCGGATCACAATTCTGTTGATATTGGACTTCCAGCAGTCAATGATGCAGTTGGTGTAGAATCTGTCACCAATGATGCTCCACCATACTTTTCAATTGGTAAAACAACTGTGACATGGAAAGCAATAGATACATCTGGAAATGCCGCAACAGCCACACAAGTTGTAACAGTCAAGGATACTACTCCTCCCATAATTCATGCTCCTTCTGACATAATACAAGAGGCAACTAGTTCATCTGCTAATACTGTAAACCTTGGAAATGCCACAGTTACTGATAATGGATTGATAAAATCCGTTACAAACAATGCTCCATCAGTGTTCCCACTGGGTAAGACTACTGTAACTTGGACTGCTACTGACCAGTCTGGAAATTCAGCAACAGCAGCGCAGGTTGTAAATATTGTAGATACTACTCCGCCGAAGATCTCTCCGCCCGCAGGTATAACCTTTGAGGCAACTTCGCTTAACAATAATACAATACCAATAGGAAATGCTACTGCAACTGACATTCAACAAGTCACAATAACAAACAATGCATCAAAGACATTCCCACTTGGCAAGACTAGTATTCTGTGGACTGCTAAAGACACATCTGGTAACATATCCAATGGTACTCAAGTAATAGACGTAGTTGATACTACTGC